>RDXH01000344.1 GCA_004292745.1 Oscillatoriales cyanobacterium
GAAATTGATGTCGCTGATGTTGTTTGCAAATTGCACAGTCAAGGTATCGAACCATGCCAAATCGCTTTGGTGCTTGGTGTGCCGGATGTGGTAATTGACAAAATATTGAGTGAATTATTATAACTAAGGGCGATCGCGTGATTTAATGATACTTGTATCCTTAGCAATTAATTAATGAGTGGAATTAATCGCCAAATCACCCTTGACAGCAGGCACACTGCTAAACACTTGCCAGACACACCACAAATGAGAAGATTGCTGAATAAAGGACGTGCTGCTCATGTTTTTAACGATGAGGCTACTCTGAATCAGGTAGCTCAAGCTATAATAGAAAATGGAGAATTTACAGGTATGATTCGGGGATACGATCGTTATGGTATGTTTTTTGTTGAATCAATTGGTTATAGAGTTGACCCGGATGGTAGCCGTCTTTTACTTTATTATGGGGAGATAAAAGTTAATGTTGAAAACCGATACCACGTTACACCTCGAAGCCGACCTAGTGAAGAATAACTGGGAATTCACAGAGGTATGGATCGATCCAAATCTTTCACCTCCTTATTTGCTTTTGTTGCTAAGTGATGCTGAGGGTAATTGTCGGATTTACGATCCGGCTGAGCATTATAAAATTGTATTTTCTAGTCAAAGTTATGATGAGGCACAGTATTGGCTTTTAGAGGATGAGTATGAACCCATAGAAGGGCGTCTGAGAGTTTCGGAGTTAATCTCGGAATCTCCGAATCATGCTCAATGACTTCAAATCTACATTCAAGCAAACAGCAAGTTTTCTGCTAAAGTTTTAGGTGCTGGGAGAGATTTACCATCTACCTGATATTCTTCAACCAAAAGCTCTAATACCTCTACTGCATTCTGCAAAGCTTTTTCATAGGTATCTCCGTGAGTGTGGAACTGCTGAGATGGAAAATCAGGTAAGTGAACTAGGTAGCAGTTATCTTCATCCGACCATTGAATAACAATTATATAAGGTAATTTCATGATTCAGATTCCTCTTCTTCGATTGCTTTCAATATTCCAATTTTTCGATTAACTTCTCTCTCTAAATACAGTTTCGCATCATCGCCATCATTTCCAGCAATGGTAATTGGTTCATGATAGTAGTAAAGAATGAACCCATCTTGTATGACTGCCTTTTGCCGAACGATAAGTAAACCCAGCTTTTAGCAACAGGCTTTTGAGTTCTCTAATCTTTTTGGGCATAAGCAGACATTAAAAATGTGGCAAGGTGACGGGTACACTTTCATCATATCTCAGAAAGTTTCGATCAACCTTTCGCGAAAATTGCACAAAAAATGCACCCACTTCTCAAAGAAGTAGTCTCTAGTCTGTAGGGTGCGTCGCTGTGAGATATTCAATAGAACTTGCAGATTGACGAGTGGCGACGCACCTTACCATATTGCTGTACGATCGCTATAACTCATCAAGTTTGCATATAACTTTATTACTCCACCAGATTTACCCCTGCAAATTCACCTGCTCAACCACATCCAAAGGTAGTTCTAGCGCCTCTGCAATTTGTTCGTCGCTCAATCCAAACTGCCGTAATTTACCAACAGCTTCAATCCTAGCTTTATGCTTAACGCGCTGAAAGTCAGAAGTTTGAGACTGACTTTCATTTTGGGTAGAAATGGGTTGATCTGAACTAACGTTTATGCAGCCAATTATATTACTATTAATACTTCTTCTAATACTTTGACTTTGATCGCCAAAAGAAATAGTCAGATTACCTTGACGTTCTAGGACTGATTTAAGATTTTTTTATCCACTGGTTCATCAAAAACATCAGATAACATTTGCAAAAGCTCATAACCGACATCCTTAGCATGACCCGCTGAACAACCGCAATTTTCTGCAATATCAGGATAGTTTTGGCGCTTCAACGTTCCCTCGATAATTCCGCGCTGCAAGTCATTGAGATGTTGGCCTGTCTTGGCGTAGACAACTTTGTCCACAAATTGCAATACCTCGTGAACCTGCATTATTAGGGATGTGGGAGGACATTAGTTATTATAGCCGACTTTATCCGTCTTTTTCATTCTTTTTCCGCCTTTTACAAAAATTTACTAAAATCCGTCTTTTTCCGCTTTTCAATTGGTACAGCATGGGAAAAAATAAAATTTGAATAAATTTCATCTAGAATGCTGTAATATGTTTGCTGAAAAGCATAAATTTGAGTATGAGCATTTGCTTAAAAGGCTCGGTTCTATTGGGGCTGTTCAGAAATCAATTATTATTAGACTTTTAATTGGGTTGCTTGAAAGAGAGATCAGATTAGATTTAGATTTAAAAGTACATCTTCAGGGACAAAGTTTTACAGCCTGGCTTGATGATATTTCAAGATTGACTAATCTTTCACCGGAATATTTTCAAGGACTTACTGCTGAGTTGCTTGGTATGCCTGGTTTTTGTGCAGCTTACACTGTAGTAACTGATAAATTTAAAAACTTATCTCATGAACAACGAAAGATGTTGTTGCATAAATTTCCTAACATCACTTATGAATCTCTAGGAACTACTTACTTTTCTTAATTCCTTATCGAGTAATTTAATTGTATTCTTTGCCACTCTTATTACCTCCAGGCACTACATTATACTTGCTATTTAACAGCTCTAGATTCAGACAATTTAAGACACTAGATTTGATTGGACGTTTTTCATCCCAAAATACGATCGCCGAATAAAACTTAATTGCGGCCGGTGAATTCAAAAGCTCAAAAGTTTGACGTGCAACTCCCTCGTCGTCAAAGCCGAGAAAGTAAACAGTATCATCGAAAATCACAGGTTTATCAGCTATTTTACCGATTAACCGGAACTCCAATTTTTTATAAAGCCCGCAAATCGCAATTTTCCAAGGTGTGAAGGTATAATCGCCCACTCCGAAAATAGCAAATCGAGGGCTGTTTTGATAAATTTTACTTTTTCGATTATCGAAATATTGCCCGCGAGACTCCAGATAACGCCAGGTTTTAGGAGCGATTGTTTTGATATTTTCGGTTGATTCACCGATGAATTTTTGAGTAATTAGCATATAGCGATCGGTAGCATTAATTCGATTTTGAGCAACACCAGATCCTTTGATTAGCGGAAAAAGATAAGTTTCCTCAATATCAGCAACTTCTCCCAATTTATTTACAAAATAATTGTCAATTTTCCGAAACTCCATTACACTAGAACAGTCATGCTTTACACCCGATCGCCATTTTGACCCTGAATCCACCGCATATAGAGCGCTCAATTTACTAAAAGCATCTATATCCTTAACTAGGAGATTGTTGTGATATCCAATTCGGTGACAGTCTGAACTTTCTAAACTGCTAAATACATCACAGAAGTAGTTTTGCGAATCAGCGTCAAATTTGCAGACTAACAAACAAGCATCAACATTTGCATCAAAATATTTTTTGGCATCTATTTTGTAAGTTGCACAGTCAGCGAGAT
>RDXH01000345.1 GCA_004292745.1 Oscillatoriales cyanobacterium
ATTCTTCACCCCCACCCCAACATACATAATCGAAGTATCCTCATTAATTTGGATTTTAAACAACCCAGACTTTTTGTAATCAACATAATTACCGAAATTAGACATTAATGTTTGAGATGCTTGTTTCATAACACCCGAATCTGGAAATAGCTGCTTTCCGCTCATCAAATTTCCCCAAAAACCATTCATCTGAGCTAAAAGAGCGCCGATTTCGCCAAACATATCAAAACCTTTAATTTCGATATTGCCAAAACCAGTATTACCCATCACCACAGACAGTTCTTCCGGCGTAATAAACTTGTCCCAATCGTGAACGCCCTTCCTAATTTCCTGCAAGATATTTTCCATCAGCCCAATCATCACAACTTGCGAGGAAAAAGTTCGATTAATTGTATCAAAAAAGAACAAGCCTCCCGGTTTCAGAATTCGGTGAACCTCAGACACAACTTGTTTGTAATCGGCAACGTGT
The DNA here is from genome assembly GCA_004292745.1 of Oscillatoriales cyanobacterium. Taxonomy (GTDB): domain Bacteria; phylum Cyanobacteriota; class Cyanobacteriia; order Cyanobacteriales; family Microcoleaceae; genus Microcoleus; species Microcoleus anatoxicus. The sequence continues at coordinate 470 of RDXH01000345.1, forward strand.
TCTAGAACATCAACACAAATTACCACATCAAAGGTATTATCATCGTAGGGCATATTTTCGGCAAAACCTTGTCTATAGTCAATCTCAAACCCGCTAACAACTGCATGATTCTTGGCGGCTTGAACGCATTTCTCAGATTGGTCTATTCCCGAAACTATAGCCCCTCTCTCTGCCATAAACTCGCAGGAAAAACCGCCACCACAACCGACATCTAAGGTTTTCAATCCCTGCCAATTTGTCGCGTGTCTATCGAAAAACTCAAATCGGGGTTTGTTTAGATGGTAAAGAGCGTAGATTTTAGATTTTTCGTCCCACCAATTATCGGCGTTTTCATCATAAAATTCTAAATCGTTTTTGACTTCTGTTTTTACCACTGGTTGTTTCCTACTTAGAATAGTTTACATCGCCACAATTTATCATTATAATACTTTTCCCATGAATTTCAACCCGATGAATCGCGTTTCTATTATTATCCCCACTTTGAATGAAGTGACTTGTCTGGAACGTACCCTGCGTCAACTCAGCATTCTCAATCCTGCTGCTTGGGAGGTGTTGGTGGTAGATGGTGGTAGTCAAGATGAAACAGTTGCGATCGCCCTTTCTTGCCAAACGCAGGTTATTTCTAGCAATATACCCCGACGTTCCGTCCAAATGAACCTAGGTGCACAAACCGCCACTGGTGACATTCTGTGCTTTCTCCACGCTGATACTTTAGTACCAGATGACATGGTAGGCGTCATCCAGAAAACCCTGTTTGACAGTCAAATAGTCGCTGGCGGATTTATCTCTCTGATGTCGGGTTCCCAACAAACAAGATGGGGTTTTTCGCTACATAATTACCTGAAAACTTACTATGCCCCGTTATTATTTCGCCCTCATTTATTTATCAAAGGATTGCGGTTAATATTTGGGGATCAAGTGATTTTTTGCCGTCGTACAGATTTTTTAGAATGCGATGGTTTTGATGCAGAACTACCAATTATGGAGGAAGCAGATTTGTGTTTAAAATTAGTCAGACTAGGTAAAATTAAGTTAGTAAATAGGATAGTCGAAAGTAGCGATCGCCGAGTTGCATCTTGGGGGGAATTTAAAGCAATTTTTATCTATCTTGCGATTGGTTTTTTGTGGGGTTTTGGAGTTTCTGGGAGGTATCTAAAACAATTTTATGAAGAGGTTCGCTAACCAACAAACTGCCATTACTTATCATTAAGAACAGGCCGGAAAGCCTATTCTACAAAGAGTTACCTTCCTTGGGACTATAAATTCAAGAGCCAGAAACATTATCCAACTGCTGGCGGCCGTTGCGAACCACACGCAGCGCATCGCTGAGCTTACGCTCAATATCATCGAGAACTTGATCCGCGTAGTCGTCGGCCCCGTTTTGAATTTCCTCGCATTCAGCCATCACCCTCGCTCTCATTTCTGCCAATTCTTCTTGAGCTTGATAGCGAATTTGTTCAACTTCCGCCAGCGTTGCTTGCTGAATTGCTTCACAGTCAAGCAATACCTGTTGTCGCAACTGATCCGCTTCCACCTTCGCCTGCTGGATCAGGCCCATATCGTTTAAAAGCTCTGTCGCTCGCTGTTCTGCCGCTTCTATAACTTCCTGAGCGTAGAGTTCCGCCTCTTGCAGCAAGTCGTCCTTGTGGCGGATAATCAACTCGGCTTCCTGAAAGGCGATGGGCAAATTTAGCCTCACCAAATCTAGCTGGTCAAGTAACTGTTCTTCATCTACCAGAGTACGTCTGGTCATGGGGATACGCGGACTGTCGAGAACAATTTCCTCAAGCCGATTCAATTCCCGCTGGATGTCTACTCCTGCGGTTCTGCTGTCGTCTCCGAAGGCGGCTGGGTGCTGAGGTGGTTCGTTCTCAGTCGTGCGTCCGGTGCTGTTGGGTTCGATACGAGTTGGTTCCTGCTGGCGTAACATTGGTAAATATCTAGGGCGACGTGTTTCGGAACAAGATGATCTACGGAGCCACCAAACTTGGCTATTTCTTTCACTACACTACTACTTAAAAAGCTGTAGGCATTAGAAGTCGCCAAAAAGACTGTTTCAATTTCACCCAACAGGGTTTTATTGGTGTGGGCCATCTGGAGTTCCATTTCAAAGTCTGTTAATACTCGCAGCCCCCGTAGCAGCACTTTGGCTTGTCGGATTTTAGCATAGTTTACTGTCAAACCCTCAAAACTATCTACTTCTACGTTTGGCAAGTGTTGGGTAGAGCGCCGAATCTGTTCTATCCGTTCTTCTACGGTGAATAGAGGCACTTTGCTGGGATTTCGGACTATGGTCACGATTACTCGATCGAACAGTTTACAGCCTCGCTCGATGATATCTACGTGACCCAAAGTAATCGGGTCAAAGCTGCCTGGATAAATTGCAATCACAAATTGGGCTCGATGCGGTAATTAACACGATTAAAGGAAAAATACCAGTTTCTCGGAAAACTCTAGAGTTGTCAAGGAAGCGAATGAGCCTTGTAGAAAGTTTCGAGGCTTTGCTTATCGCCCACAAACCGCCAGTGCCAAGGTTCGTAACTGACTTTTTGGCGATTGTTTTTGGGGAAGGACATTTCAAAGCTGAAGGAAGTGGCGTTAGCTTCTAGCCACTTGAATCCTGGGGTATCTTCAAAGCTGGTACTGAGGTTTGCTGATGGGACACTGCCGTCTCCCAGGTCGATCGCGTAACCGGTATGATGTTCGCTATATCCTGGAGGAGCGCTAACTTCCGCCCGCTTGCTAACATCTTGCTTGCGTTCGGCTTTTACGTCAAAAAATACGTGTTGTTGGTCTTCCAGGGAACGAAAACCGGATATGGGAGCAAAATATATGCCTTGGGCCGCCGCCGCGTTTGCCATTTCTTGATATTTAGTGGCGGCTGCTTTGCGGAGTTTGATCCCACCGTCTCCGGTGACGGCTACCAAGTCAGAGGCTGGTGCTTCTTGATAAGGTAAATGTCCCA
>RDXH01000076.1 GCA_004292745.1 Oscillatoriales cyanobacterium
AATTCTCGAAGATTCTGATGCTACTTACGAACAGTTGCGCGATCGGCTGGCTCCTTACAATAAGGATAGTTTCGTGCGAATTCTCCGAGGCCGCGAAAGCTTCGGCTTTCAGGAAGTAGAAGAGATTGTTAAGGATTTGGAAAGGACAAAAAATGTAGTTTTGGCAGATGCTCAAGGTCTGCAAGAAGCCGCTAAAGTTCGCATCGATAATCAGTGGCAAAAAGTGCAAGAATACTTGCAGTCTACGGGTAAATCCGAACTCAATCCCGAAGGTATTAAGCGGGATTTCAAAACCCTGTTAGAAAATCCAGAAGCGGGAATGTGGGCGCTGAGAGCGAGAGCTTCTAAGTTCGATCGCGAAACCTTGGTAAAATTGCTATCTCAGCGGAAAGACCTCAGCGAAGACCAAGTGAATCAACTGCTAGACAGCGCCGAAGAGACTTGGCACAGTGCGCTGAACGCACCGCAAAAAATCGCTGACAAAGCTAAGGAACAGTACGACGAAACAACTACTGCGCTGGCAGATTATCTGCGAAATACTGGCAAGTCTGAACTGAATCCTGAAGGTATTCAGCGCGATTTGACTAAACTGATGGAAAATCCGAAAGAAGGAGCTTTAGCGCTGCGAGGTCGTTTGTCGCACTTTGACCGCGATACTTTGGTAAAACTGCTTTCTCAAAGAGAAGATTTGACTGAGGAACAAGTCAATCAAATTATCGACCAAGTGCAAAATACGATCGGCTCGATTGTGAAATCTCCCCGCCGTTTGGCAAGGCGGATGCAAAGTCAAGCGCAAGATTTTCAGGGTGTTTTAGAGGATTATTTGCGGAATACTGGTAAGGATGAATTGAATCCTGAAGCTATCAAGCGCGATTTGCAATTGTTGCTGCACGATCCGAAAGTCGGGGCTTATAGTTTGGGTGAACGGCTGTCGCATATCGATCGCGCTACAGTTGTTTCTCTGTTGTCTCAGCGGCCGGATATTTCGGAAGTGGAAGCGAATCGCATTGTCGATCAAGTTTTGTCCGTGCGCGACCAATTCCAACAGCAAATTCAGATAATTCAGGAGCGAATTCAGTCGGTAATTGATGGGATTTTGGCAAAGGTTCGGGATTATCTGAATTCGCTCGATCGCCCAGAACTCAACTACGAAGGTATTACCAAGGATGTTCGTAAGTTATTTGACGATCCCCAGGCTGGATTTGATGCTTTGCGCGATCGGCTCTTGCACTTCAACCGGGATACTTTAGTAGCACTCATTAGTTCCCGTGACGATATCTCCGAAGCAGACGCCAACCGCTTGATAGACCAGATCGAAAGAAGCCGAAACACAGTCCTGCAAAGAGCTGAACGCTTGCAGCAAGAAGCACAGATTCGCCTCGAAAGTATCAAATTGCAAGCGGAAAAACAAGCCGAAGAAACCCGCAAAGCAGCAGAAGTTGCCGCTTGGTGGCTGTTTTTTACCGCACTTTCCTCCGCCGCGGCAGCCGCCGGTGCTGGTGCTCTAGCGGTAATTCGGTAACAACAATTCCTCTAGTCCTCGATGCGGGGTTGTCCCACTCCATGTTTTTGGAGACCTAAATATCTCTTATTTTAGAGCCCCGACTTCTTAAGTGAAGTCGGGGCTCTGGGTATAATTTAAAACGTAAAAGCCAAAGTAGAACAAAATAATTTATCCAACTAAAAATAGTGTTCAGCCAATCTCCCACTCTCCCACTCTCCCACTCTCCCACTCTCCCACTCTCCCCTTTGCCAACCATCGGCCACCAACCTAGGGTAGGATTAAAGCTTAATTGTTTTCCCCTCGCTCCTGCAAATTGAAAAAATTGAGATAATAAGGTCATAACTCACAATTCATGGGCTATAGATAGTAAGGAACAAAAGGTTTTTAGATACTAGATTGATTATTTTTGGTGAAATCCAGAATATTAAGGTATAGCAATGGCTACTGCATATGTACCAAGCTCAGTTAAAACACGCAGGTCATCCCAATAAAATGTTAAACGACTTACATTTCAAACAGACCCAGGAAATTTTCCTCCTGGCATCTTGAGGAGGGCAACCCCATGCAACTCCGAAAAAAAACACTATTAATTGTTGGTGCAGCTCTCATTTGCCTGATTGTGGTTCTTTCTGCGACGGCATCAACCATTTTGCTGCACGATTTTCACAATCTGGAGGCGCAGTACGTCCGTCAGGATGTCGCGCGGGCTTTGGATGCTTTAGATGATGATTTATCGAATTTAGATACTACCGCACGAGATTATGCCGAGTGGGATGACACCTACTCCTTCGTGAATACACATACTCAGGATTTTGTCAAATCAAATTTCGTAGATTCTACATTTGTTTACTTAAGGCTGAATTTATTGATGGTGCTAGACTCACAGGGGCGTGTGGTCTTCAGTAAAGGTTTCGACCTGAAATCCCAAGCCGAGACCCCCATTCCCCAAAGCTTACAAGAGCATCTGACGGCGGCGTTGATAGAGCCTGGGGCAGATGCGGGGGATGGGATGCCATTGGTCAAAACAGGGGTGATCACCATCCCAGAAGCCACCTTGCTGATTAGCTCCAAGCCCATCCTCAACAGCAACGAGATCGGCCCGCGTCGCGGCACTCTGATTCTGGCACGGTATCTCGACAACACCGAAATCGAATTACTCTCAGAACTGACTCACTTGTCCGTAGACTTTAGATTGCCAACTTTAGATTTTAAAGTCGGAGCGACCAGCTACTATGGGCCAGACACCAACAGGACAGTTAACTCCCAACCAGAATTGGAAAATCTCAAATTCAAAATTTCCAACCTCAAATCAGTAGAAATTTTAGTTGAGCCACTTAGCAAAAGCTTAGTCGCTGGATACGCCCTGATTCGGGACATCCACGGCAACTTAGCACTGATGTTGCGAGTAGAAGTAGACCGAGTAATCTATAGTCAAGGTCAAGCCACCTTAGAACTGTTTACTCTATCGATATTGGCCGTAGGTTTAGTATTTAGCGCGATCGCACTGATATTACTAGAAAAATTGGTCTTAGCAAGATTGCAAGACTTGAGTATCAGCGTCAACAACATAGCCACCAATGGCGACCCAGACTTGCGCGTTCATATGCCCGGAGCAGATGAACTCTCCAGCCTAGCAGACACGATCAACCAGATGCTAGAAGCCTTGGGCAATTCTCAAATCCAACGCAATGAAAGCGAAGACCGCTATCGGTTGATGGCGGATAACTCAACGGACATGATCAGCCGACACAACCCCAGAGGTGTTTTTGTTTACGTATCGCCCGCTTGCAACGCTTTGCTGGGATATCAACCAGAAGAACTGATCGGCAACTTCCCCAAGAATTATTTCCATCCAGAGGATGTAGAAAAGCTATCTAAAGCGCACGCCAAATTGATGGCGCTGCCAGTGACTTACACCCTCAGCTACCGTGTCCGTCGCAAAGATGGCCGATATATCTGGTTTGAAACTACCAGTCGCACCATTCGCGATCCTGAAACAGGGACTGTTCAAGAAATTATCGGCATTTCCCGCGACATCAGCTTCCGCAAGCAAACAGAACAAGAACTGCGAGAAAGCGAAGCAGCCATTAAAGCTCTGTACCAAGTGACCTCAGCACCCCGCACAGACCCGCTAAATCGCCTCTCAACCTTCGATTTGCGACTCCAAGAACTGCTGACCATGGGATGCAGACAGTTCGGGCTGGAAGTGGGAGTTTTGTCGGCAATTGAAGGTAACAATTATCAAATCATGGCTGTAAAGTGTCCCGATGGGTCGATCGCCAAAGGACAAATCTATGATTTGGAAAAAACCTTCTGCGTGGCTACAGCCCAGTCAAAAGAACCGCTGCACTTCGAGTCGGTGAAGTTTTTGTGCTTGTCCTTCAACACCTCCGAGCGCACATTCAATCATGACTTGGCTTTCAACATAGAAGCATACATGGGCATCTCTGTCATAGTGGCTGGGGAAGTCTACGGTACTCTCTGCTTCTGGAGTGCTCATCCCATGACAGAACCTTTCAGAGTGGTAGACAGAGAATTGGTGAAACTGATGGCTCAGTGGGTAGGTAGCGAACTTGAACGCCAGCAAGCGGGCATTGATTTAGCAACAGCCCGCGACGAAGCACTCGCAGCCACCAGAGCCAAAAGTGAATTTTTGGCAACCATGAGCCACGAAATTCGTACTCCCATGAATGGAGTCATCGGGATGACGGGTTTGCTGCTGGATACCCGCTTAAGCTCGGAACAACGAGATTTTGTAGAAACTATCCGCAGCAGTGGCGATGCTTTGCTAACTCTGATTAACGATATTCTCGATTTCTCCAAAATTGAATCGGGTAAATTGGACTTGGAGGAACATCCCTTTGACATCCGCACCTGCATTGAGGAATCTCTGGACTTGGTAGCTGCTAGGGCTGCACAAAAAAAATTGGAATTGGCTTATTTTATAGACAGTTCCGTGCCCGTAACTGCGATCGGGGACAGCACCCGCTTGAGGCAAATTTTAATTAATTTGCTCAGTAATGCAGTTAAATTCACTGAAGCGGGAGAAGTGGTGCTATCATGTACTGCTAAAAAACTGCCCCGACTTTTGCCAACTTCCAAAAAACAGTCAGCATTGGAGAGCGAAGAATCACAAATTGACCAAATCTACGAAATACAATTTGCGGTAAAAGATACTGGTATCGGTATTCCAGGCGATCGCCTGGATCGGTTGTTTAAATCTTTTAGTCAAGTTGACTCTTCTACCAACCGCCACTACGGCGGTACTGGATTAGGTTTAGCAATTAGTAAGCGTTTATCGGAAATGATGGGCGGCAGGATGTGGGTGGAAAGTAGGGGCAATTTAGCTGGCAATCCTCCAGAAGATTTTAAACCGACAGTTTTGAATGAGGAACTGGGAGACAATGGCGAGGGACAAGAATTAAATGAAATTGATACTCCAACTAATCATCTAAAATCTAGTGGCTCTACTTTTTATTGCACCACGATCGCTAGATGCTGCCATAATTGCTTGCCCATTAATTTGAGCAATTCTCAACCAGAATTAGCAGGGAAGCGAGTCTTAATTGTCGATGATAATGCTACTAACCGTCAAATTTTGACTCTCCAAACTCAGTCTTGGGGAATGGTGCCGATCGCGGCTGGTTCTGCTACTTTAGCCTTAGATTGGCTCAGTGCAAAAGAACAGTTTGACTTAGCGGTTTTGGATATGCAAATGCCGGAAATCGATGGGTTGACTTTAGCAGCCGAAATTCGGATGTTAGAGTCTGGGGAACAGTTGCCCTTAGTCATGCTAACTTCTATGGGTAGGCAGGAAATTAACTCTCCGGTGATGCAGCAGGTGAATTTTGCTGCTTTTTTGAACAAGCCGATCAAACAATCCCAACTTTATAATGTTTTAATCAATATTTTTGGGGAATCGAGCAGTGAAGTGAGAGTGCAGCGCAGTAGCGGAAGTTTATCCAAAAGTATCCCCATGATTGCCCAGGATTTGCCACTGCGGATTTTGTTGGCAGACGATCATTTGGTGAATCAGAAAGTGGGTTTACAGATTTTGCAGCGGATGGGCTATCGCGCTGATGTGGCGGGAAATGGCAAGGAAGTTCTCGAAGCTTTGCGCCGCCAACCCTACGATGTGATATTGATGGATATGCAAATGCCGGAAATGGACGGCTTGGAGGCTTCGCGGCTGATTTGCCAGGAATGGGATGATGCTGCGAAACCTTGGATTGTGGCAATGACGGCAAATGCGATGCGGGGCGATCGCGAAGAGTGCATCGCTGCGGGGATGGATGATTATTTGAGCAAACCCATCGAAATTGAGGAACTGGTTCGAGTTTTGAAGAGTTGTAAATCTCGATCGCCTATCGAGTTTGAGCGGTGGCAATCGATGATTTCTGTTAACTCAAATACTGAAGAGATCGAGGGCACAAATCAATTAGAAGTGCGATCGAATGTGACTGTTGTCCAACCGCAACAACTGACAATTCCCCAGCCCAACATTTTGCCTAGTCCATCTTTAGTATGCCAAGTCCCCTCTGACAATCAGAACTCCCTCAGTCCCAAAATTATTGAGGGACTCAGAGAAGTAGAGGCTTTAGAAGAGGCGATCGACATTTACATCGAAACAGCCCCCCAATTGCTAACGAGCATCTCTGGGGCTGTAAAAAACGCCGATCCGCTCGCTTTGCGGCAGGCTGCTCACTCTTTAAAGTCCATTAGTGGCACTCTCGGTGCTTTTCACTTATTCGAGCTTTGCGAAGAACTCGAATTAATGGGGCGGATGGGGACAAATGCCAACCAGTCTTTGTCTACAAAAGCCGGTGTGGTTTTAGAAAAAGTTAAAGCCGAATATCAAAGAGTAGAAGCAGCTTTGAAAACAGAATTGCTGTACAGCAAGACATCTTGACTTAAGGGGAAAATCATGCTCAAGACAGAGGCAGTCGATAGTCCAAATAGTATAGTTTTTGGCAGTAAACAAAGTTGAAATCAAACAGGGCATAGCTAAATGAACTTAAAGTCGATCGTCAAAACCAATCTATTATTAAGCAGCCTGATAATTAGCCTGGGATTGCAAACACTTCCAGCAGCAGCCGAAGCAGTTACCGATGCCCAAGTTTCGGCCTTCGTAGAAGCCCTACGACAAGCCGCGCCACCCCAAACCCCCAAGGACGGAATGTACAGTCAATGGCAAGTTTTACCGAACAATATTTCCCGTTGGGCAAAATTCTGCACCAAACAGGATTTAACACCACAACAATTTGAGGCTGACGCGACAAAAGCCAAGTCAATTGTCACCTGTATAGCACGAGATTTACTGCGCGACGAATACAAAGCTAGCAGCAATAATGAACGGACTGCTATCCGTCGCGCCGCTTGTTGGTGGATGACAGGTGAATCGGCTGCTTGCAAAAGTGGGGCCACAGCTACCTATGCGGATAAAGTTGTGAGTGTTTATCAACAGCAGCGCCCGAAAAAATAAAGTTATAGCAATCCTTGCAGGAGTTGTAAATATTTTTACCCCACCCCAACCCGGACCGCGAGTTCGGTGAGGGAGTAAGAAATTCACAAATGATTGAGGATTGCTATATCATCTGTCAATCAGCGGAATTACCTATTTTCCGCCTGACTTCTCATCAACCGTTGCACGCTGACTAAAGCTCGATTTAATTCATAACTTTTTCTTTCTGAGTTTTGCAAAAAAGCCTGTTGTTCTTCCTCAATCATCAACACATCCTGGCGCACCAAACCATCCAATAACTTTTGAGCTGCACCGAAACAACTATCTTTAATAAACCTGCGGAACCATACAGGCAATTTGTGCAGTCGCCAAAACGCATTTAATGAAGTAAAATGAATTAAATAAGCACGGGTTGCCATTTCGCTCACCGGACAAACCAAGCAATAAATCTTAAAGTCATTGCCCAAAGTGGAAACCCAGTGCGGGTAAACATAACTAACCTCTAAAGGTTCCGGGTGCAGTTGTCGTAAAGATTTAAAAAATAACTGAGAAATTGACCAAATTTTATCTATTTTGTAATAACTTTCTGCCTGGTAAAGAGCCGTGACATGGTGTTCATCTTCGGTTAAAGAATCTAGCACTGGATTTGCCCAAGCTTGCAAGTCTTCGTGCAAATGTCCGTGATACATATCCATCAAATTTTCAATCAAAAATGAATGGTGTGCCTGACATTCAATCACTGCAACTGTGGCAATATAATTGAGATGATCCCACTCTGGCAAGCTCAATAAATTAATTGCTTCGGCTTTGGTTTCATCGCCGGGAAATATCCAGATAAAACCAGATTGTTCCTTGACAGGAAAGGAGCAAATTTTGCAGTTAGGCAGCTTTTGATTTTCTGCTAAATAATCAACTTCTGCACATTCTCCTATGGCATTCAAGCGCCATCCATGGTAAGCACATTCTATTAAGTCACCTTTGATTTTACCGTGACTAAGTTTAACTTGTCGGTGCGGACATCTGTCTTCTAAAGCGTTGATTTTGCCTGCACTATCGCGAAATAGGACGATCGCCTGATGCCATATTACCACAGCCAGTGGCTCAGTTGTCAGATCTGTACTGCGAGCCACAGTATACCATTGATTGAGATTAATTCCCAACTGGCGGATGTGAGTTTTTTCTGTGCTTTGAGATGGAGATTTTAGGGTTTTGTGTTGCATGACAAATATTCGCAAATTATGCCCAGCCTAAAAAACTGTAGGGGCGGTGTCGCCGTGCCCGCCCTCCGGATAATCGAGTTAGATTTTCAGTACGCCTTCAGGATTGACGGTCAAGAGCGATCGCCTCTGCAAACCCTCCTGATATAAAATAGCATTAGCCGCCAACAAACCACTGCTAACCGCCCTTTCCATTAAACCGCAAGGAAAAGGCATTTTCACCCAATCTCCCGCAAATACAAGATTAGGAACAGCACAGGAAGTCTCCGGGCGTTCCGCATAACTACCGGGCGGATAACCAGAGAAATTCTTTTGATTTACCAATTCCCGGTGCAGCATATTTGCCTGTTTTAATTCCGGCACAATTTCATACAACTCTTCCTCAAAAGTAGCCAGCAAAACTTGTTGATTCGGAAAATCTTTTTCCTTGTAACAATAGGCGTGTAACTCCACTACACTGCCACCAGTTTCTTTGTGCCACGCGATGAATTGATCTTGAATGCGGTGGTAAAGCGTAATGCTATCAGTCAGTTTGTAGCCGGAAAGCGAGCTAAAATTGCTGTGTTCCCATGCAAAATCGCGATCGAACCAAAAACGACCAACCGCAAACGGATCGGCTATTTTCAAACTCTCAATCCGACTCTGCACCTGCGGATTCACCTCACCGCTAGCCAAACTAAACAAATGCTGCATTCCCGGCACGTCGGTCGCCAAAACATAGTAATCAGCCTGCAATGTTTCTCCCAACTTTTTAGTTTTGGAATTGTCAACTGCTGCTGCCAATTGTACTTCATCAGCTTTTTGATGGACCACCTTAAATCTGGGTAAATCCCGTTGTGCAGGACCGCTAACCACTCGCCCTTCGGCATCAAAAACTGCGCCATGACAAGGACAATGAAATTGACCATCATTCTGCTTCTGCACCGTGCATCCCTGGTGAGTACAACTCAGAGAAATCGCCTCTTTTCCTCCCGGTACTGTGGCATAAACGCTATCTCCAGCCCCGAAATATGCCGTAGAACTACTATCATTTAACAGCGAATTTTGCTTCACCCAGAAAGGTACTTTACTTTGCACATCTCCTGACTGGTAACTCAGGGAATCAATCTTGCCATTTTCCCAATGAATGTTACTAACAGCCACATCTGTAAATACTTTGCCGCCTTTACTTTCAATGTATTTAGCAATGGGTTGTACTAAACTGGTTCCCATATCTTGTCGCGTGCCATTGAATGCTAAACCTTCGGGATTTCCGAAAAAGTAGAAGTGGAAAAACTGCATTAATTCTCCCACACTCAATTCGTCTGGCGAGTTGAGACTAGATTTAGCAAAAGGCAGAAAATACAAGTCATAAAGTCCGCGGGGAAACTCACCTTTTACCCAATCAGCAACGGAGATGTTATCGAGTCTAGCGAAACTTTTTTGAGTTTGAAAACCGCCTATTTCCCGAAATACTTGCCAGTGGGCGGGTTTAGTCAGATTAATTCCCCACTTCGTCCAGTTAGGAGAAGCTATCCCTAAGTCAACTATGTTCCAAGGAAAAGCGGAATGATTAGGACGAAAAACTTCTGGTTTGTATGTGCCATCTCTAAAGATAACCGCGTAGGATTCTAAAGATACAAAGTTGTCGGTAATTTCTAATTCTTGAACTACGCTTTTGAGGTTGTAGTATTGTGGAAAAAAGCCGTGAAAACCATGTTCCATCATAAAAGTTTGGTTCCCCACGGAAATCGGCCAACTAGCAATCTTGCCGCCTAGTTGGGGCGATTTCTCCAACAGCGTTACGGCGAAACCCCGCTGACTAAGTTCGTAGGCGCAGGCGAGCCCAGCCAAGCCAGCACCGACAACTACAACGGTTTTGGGGGTGTTTAGCAGTTGCGGTAAATCGAGGGTGTCTTGCTGAAACACGGTGGGCTCTGGCTTGGAAAATCTAGAGTAGCCCAGCAGTCCGCCGGCGGCACCTACTCCGAGGAATTTGAGGGCGGTTCGTCGTGACAGTTGTTGAGATAGGGGGGAATTGGTTGATTGACTCATCAGTGGTACAAAGTAACAGGGGGTCAAAATCAATAGGCTGATCGATTTTAGATTGACAGACGGGAATCCCCACACCATACCGCTTCGGTTGGTGTGGGATGAAAGGCGCGTGAGACGAGGATTCCACTTGTTCACAATCTCAAAGCTACGCTTTGAGCAGTGGGCAGGTGGATGACGAGACGAACAAATCTTATTCTACAGGTCTATCTTGCTCCTCAATGTACTTCTTTAATTGCTCAACCGTCACGCCGCCACAGGTCGCAATAAAATATCCATTTGTCCAAAAAACATCTTTCCAGTAAACTTTTTCAACTTCATCTACAAACTCTTTCCGCAAATAGCGACTAGATACAGTCTTAAGATTGTTGATAAGCTTACTTGGTTCAGTTTGTGGTGTATATTGAAGCAACAAATGTACGTGGTCACGCTCACCATTGAATTCTACCAATCTTCCTTCCCATTTTACTCCTCTGGCTTTATGGATAAAATCTTTACTCACAGACTTGACACCAAACAACATCATCTGATAAATTAACACTAATTGATGCGCATCGGCTGTGATGTAATGAAAGCAAGTTATCAGTACCAGTTCTATCCCGACACTAATCAAAAATTAACCCTCAATCATTGGTTGAGAATCTGTCGCTATTGGTATAACAGACAGTTAGGCGATCGGTTTGATTGGTGGGAGATGAACCGTACTGCTATAAATGCTTGTCCATTAATTGCTAGTATCTCTGCGCCCCGCGCGAAGCCCAACTACTACTCCCAAAAACAACAATTACCAGTCATCAAAAAAGACTTAATAAAAGTTTTTCACAGTGGCTAACTATTGGACTTCAAACAGGTAGATTCAACTATTCTGCAAGATGTCTCTAAGCGAGTAGACAAAGCTTTTGAGCGGTTTATCGTAGGGGATAGTAAAGGCGGGCGATCTGGTAAACCCCGATTCAAGACTGAAGCGGATTATCGGACGATGACTTTTTGTACAGCTAACAGTGACTGGATTAAATTGATTCGCAAGAATTGGTTTTATATCCGATTGCCGAAGTTGGGCATCATAAAAATTCGGATGCACCGCCCAATCCCCGATGGGTTTAACGTCAAGCAAATTAGTGTAACTAGAAAGGCTGACGGTTGGTTTGTTCAAATAATGATTGAAGACGCTTCAGTGCCGCAGTTTATTCCTGATAAAGTTGCCCCAAACTGGGATAACTCGATCGGATTAGATGCGGTGCTACACGAAGATGTCTACCTGGCAACGTCATCGGGCGAAAAGTTACCTTCGTTGAAACCGCTTCGCAAAAACCAAGCCAAGCTAGACCGCATTTCAAAAAAGCGGAACAAGCGGAAGCTAGGCTCTAAATGTCGGCGAAAATTAGCCAAAAACGAAGCGAGACAGCACCAAAAAATAGCGCGTTATCGCCAAGATTTTCATTATAAAACGGCTCACAAACTTGTCAGATCTGGAGCTAAATTCTTCTTTCACGAAGACTTGAATTTAAAAGGCTTAACGAAGCGGAATAAAGTTAAGCAAGATGACGAGGGTAACTACCTCCCGAACGGTCAATCAGCAAAATCAGGATTAAACAAGTCTTGGCTCGATGCTGCGTTCGGTCAATTTTTCAAGACACTGGAATACATAGCCGAAAAAGCTGGAGCAGTCGTCGTTCCGCAGAAACCTGCTTATACTTCAATGGTTCTGTGCTATCGGAATGAAATTATTTTCACCGATTGCGGTATACGGAACTATTGGGATGAGCAACATTCTTTAATGGTCGATCGCGAATAAAACGCCGTAGCGGGAATCTTTCTGTAGTAGGAACTATAGATAATAGTATCGCAAAGGAAATTTTGTATACCCTTCGTCGGGCTGCAAAGATGCCCACATCATAGCTGTACTCAGCTTGATGTGGAAGTATGTCACATTGTAGATTTTCCAGGTGGCTAGGATGTTTCCCAAGGCTTGTACCTGAAAAATCTCAAATCGGCTTTTCGATCTAAAATTGTTCAGCTTAAGACATGATATGTGAAGAAATGCGATCGACACATCCCCATTCAGAGTCTTAGCAGCCCGTACATAAGTTCGATCGCCAATAATCTACACCAGGTATGATGTCTTCTGAGGCTGATGTAAAGTTATCTGTAGCCTACATCCCCTCTCCCTGTCTCCCATCTAAAATCCAATGACTGTCAGCCTATTTGGCAAATTGCATCGTCGAGAGTTGATCCAAGCTTTCTTAACTGGCTTAGCCCTTCCTTTTTTGGCTAACAAAGCAGCCAGTTCTCAAAACTATTCTAGTCGGGAAAAAAGTGCGTTAGCGAAGCCCTCGAAGAGGATCGCCACTAATTCCACCATCCTAGAAAACCAAAAACCAGGCACAACCGATTGGGAATTGACCAATCCTGCCATCAAACGAGAAATCGAAGGTTATGCCTCTCTCACCAGCGTTAATCGGGGTGAATCAATTAAATTATTTGTTAATACCAACGACCCTAATTATACCATAGACATATTTCGGATGGGATGGTATAATGGGCTTGGTGGAAGGCGAATGAATGACCAAATTATTCGCAAGGGAATCAGACAAAATCCGCCACAGGAAGACGAAGCATCGGGACTCATTGAGTGCCATTGGCAAGACCCGTATATTTTGCAAATTCCCGATCGCACAGATGAATGGACAAGCGGGATTTATTTGGCAAAATTGACTGGCAGCAAAACGGGAAAACAAAGTTATATTATTTTTGTCGTCCGGGATGACGAGCGCAAATCCGCTCTGTTGTTTCAATCCAGCGTTACTACTTTTCAAGCTTACAACAATTGGGGCTACAAATCCCTTTACCGCTGGAACAGTCGCGGCAAACAAGCCTACAAAGTTTCATTTAACCGACCCTACGGTATGAGTCCCAATCGCAAGGCAGCTTATGGTATAGGGGCAGGGGAATTTTTAACCAATTTTCAGCCAAAAAGGAGAACTGCGACTGCTGGTTGGGAATACAATATGTTGAGGTGGCTAGAAAAAGAAGGGTATGATGTCACTTATGCAACTAATATTGATACCCATTTTAACTCGCGCCTGCTATTATCTCACCAAGCATTTTTATCCGTAGGTCATGATGAATATTGGTCGAGGGATATGCGAGAAAATATAGAAACAGCTAGAGATAAAGGCGTTAGTATCGGCTTTTTTGGCTCGAATATTTGCTATTGGCAAATTCGCTTAGAACCCAGCAGAATTACTGGGGAAGTGAATCGAACAGTAGTTGCTTATAAAGAAATGGCAGATTTAGACCCGATGGGGGGATTGAGTCAGGAAGTGGGTGGAGTTAATGTACCTGTAAAAATAGCGGCGGCAGGGGAGTTAAATTACGGGATTGGCAAAGCAGAACTAGGTGAAACTGCTACTTACAATAAATTACCGGTACTTGATTCTTTGGTGACAACTCGCTGGCGCGATCGTGCTATCGGGCGCCCTGAAGATTCTTTAATTGGTGTGATGTACGAAACATTTCAGGTTAATTCCGACATTGTGATTGCTGAAAGCGCCCCAGATTGGCTACTCGAAAAAACTGATTTAAAACAGGGTGACAAGTTGCCAGGACTTTTGGGTTATGAAGTCGATCGAATGTTTGGCAATGCCCCGAAAAATATAGTTCGTGTCGCCCATTCTCCCTATCCTTACGGTGGGGGGACTCGCTATGCTGACATGACTGTTTATAGGGCAGATTCTGGGGCGAAAGTATTTGCTACTGGTTCGATGCAGTGGATCTGGGGATTGGATGATTATAATGCGCCACAGTTGCGATCGCCTGTTTTGAATAGCGGAGCTCAACAGATAACGCGGAATGTTTTGGCAAAGCTTTTATCGAAAAAATAAGCAAGCAGAATCCCCCCTTGGGGCGAAGGCAGAATAACTGCCCAACCTCCAACTCCCTCAAGGGTGGAAGGCAAAGGGAAGAAGGAACAATAGCCATTGTCTCCAGGAATCTTAATGCTATAATCAGGCAAACATAGTCACGGTTCTCGTTCCTATTAAAAGCTGTGCTGTTCTCAAGGGTTGAAGATGTCAATAATCGGCAAAAAAAAATGGACTACCAATTCCAGCATACCCGCCATAAAAATAAAATTAAGCAAAGAATCAAGACAGCACTTTTTTACTGTTTAATATTCCTATTTTTCTGGTGGAGTACAGCTTATATTAGCACTATGGCTCAGCCCACATTCACAGGTGGACTGAATGGGCAAGAAATGAGAAAACTCCTAGACGAAGGCAACCTCGGCGAAGCTGTTACCAGAATCGAAGAAGACTGGGAAGAAGACTATCAAAAATACTTGACAGAAAACTTTGGGGCGAGATCGAAAACAGCCAAACAAATAGCAAACACTCTATCTCGCCTCGCAGTTAAAACCCAGAAAAAACCAGCTTTAATTTATGCGATACCGCGCACTGACCAACTAGAACTCATATTAATCTTGCCCGATCGCCCGCCCATCCTCCGTAGCGTACCCGATGCACAACTCAAAAATTTACTGCCAGTAGCCCAAGAATTCAGCAGCGAAATTACCAACCCCAGAAAAATCAACACTACCAGCTATTTAGAACCAGCACAAAAACTATATAAATGGATCGTAGCCCCCTTAGAAACAGAGTTACAAACAGCAAAAATTGAAACCCTACTATTCTGTGTGGGCGAAGGTTTGCGGACTTTACCGTTAGCAGCAATGTACGACGGACAGCAATTTTTGATCCAAAAATATAGCATCGCCAGGATTCCCGCCTTCAAATTCACAGACATTAATTACGCCGACCTCAGAAACACCCAAGTCCTCGCAATGGGGGCTGCAATTTTTTCGGAAACATCCAACAAAGAACCCCTACCAGCAGTCCCTTTTGAATTAAGGGCGATCGCCCAACAGTGGCCTGGTGAATCATTTATCAACGAAGACTTCACCATAGTTAATTTGCAATCTCAGCGACTGCAAAAAAGATACGGCATTATCCATCTCGCCACCCATGCAGAATTCCGGTCTGGATCTCCCAAAAACTCCTATATTCAATTTTGGGATACTCAACTGGGACTGGATCAAATGAGAGATTTAAAATGGAATAATCCGCCCCTAGAACTATTGGTATTAAGTGCCTGTAGAACAGCCATAGGAGACAAAGAAGCAGAACTAGGATTTGCTGGCTTAGCGCTGCAATCAGGAGCAAAATCAGCCCTGGCTAGCTTATGGTACGTCAGTGATGCCGGCACCCTAGCGCTAATGACCGAGTTTTACCAGCAATTAAAAGTCAGCAAACCAAAAGATCCTCCCATCATTAAAGCCGAAGCGATGCGACAAGCACAAATAGCTGCGATTCAAGGTAAAGTTACCATCGAAAATGGTAAACTGCGAGGTTCCAGAGGGGAAACATTTTTGCCCTTGTCTATTGGGCAAATCGATAGCAAAAATTTATCCCATCCATACTATTGGGCAGCTTTCAGCATCATCGGCAGTCCTTGGTGACTGGGGCGATTTGGGATTGTGGATTTGGGATTTGGGATGAAAAGAATAACCAGCCGTACCGATTTTCGATTAAAGTGTAAAACATAGATTAAATCAATGCGTGTAGCTGTCGTGAAATAACCCACCGCGAACCTTGAAGAGACATCTCCCAAAAAGCTTGTCAAGAACAGGCAGGATGCCTGTTCCACAATAATTATGGGAGATGTCTAAGGAAGAAAGCGGAGATCTCCAAGGGAAAAAAAATTATGAAAAAATTAGAGTTTTTGCTACAGAAAGAAGGCGATCGCGCCTGGTTACCCCTAGAAACCGCCGACGTGGAAATTCTAGAAGGTAGGTATCGCGTCGTGGCGCGGGTGCCACACCCCAACGCCGACATCGAAATTCGCGTTAGCTACACATCAGTAGATCAAGTACCACCACAGCGACAAGTCCAAAGTCGATCGACTCGCACCAATTCAGAAGGATTAGTAGTCATCATTCCCTACACCAGGCTAAAACCAGGCAAGTGGGAACTTTCCTGCTTAGCAGATCCAGAATCAAAACCAGCGAAACCTTGGCAATACGGCGTTCAGTTAGAAGTATTGCACGCAGAATCGGAAACCTCCGAACCACTAGAAGCGATCGACCCCACAGAAGCCAGCAGTTCCCCAACAGACTCAGAACTTGCAGCAGCAGCCGATGTCGCCACACCAACCCCAGAACCAGAACCCGCTAAAATCCACCAATTCCCGATTCCCCAAGCATCGCAGCCCACATCCCCCTATAACCTGCAAATCATCCTCGATCGAGAAACCTTCGTCACCCAACTAGGTCGCCCCTTAATCATTTCCGGCAAAATCGACCTTCCCCAACCCCCCAAAAACCCCAGCAAAACCGCCACACCAATCCCCGAATCCCAAACCGCAGAAATCAAAAAACTCATCGGTTCAGCCCAACTACAAATCTACCTACGCGATCCCCAAACCTCACAAGTTCTCGCAGAAATCCAACAGCCGATGCCAGAACAAGAGCCCCCTTGCATCTTTGGCTGCGTCACCTACATTCCAGCCGAGTGCAAAAGCCGACTAATTTTAGGAGAAGCAATTCTGAGCATTGATAATGTATCCCTAGCCACCCAATTTTTCACAATTACAGCCCGTTTAGAACAACTTCTCGATGTCATCAAAGACGATTTCGGCGCACAACAAACACAGAAATCAGAACCCTCATTCATCAGCTCAAAACCTACTTCTATTTCACCCAATCTCTCTCTCCTCAAACTCGTAGAAAAAACAGCGAATACTTCACTGACACCAGCAGACCAAACCAATGAAAGTTTACCGCCAAAACTCACTAACCGTCAGGATAAAAGTGCTAGCAAAAAATTAGAATTACCAGGATTTGGTCGAAAAATTCCCGACAGTAACCGAGAAAGACTGCTATCAGAAATTGCCAAGGATGGTCAAACCGACCAAACCCCGGACACCGAAACAGCAACTCAACCATCAGAACCGAAATTAGACTCACAAACCCAACCTTCACAAATCAAACAGGAACTGGAAAAAGCCGAAATTCCAGCCATCGACCAAAAAGTTGAAAACAGTCCCCAACCACAAACCACAACATCAGAACCTGAAGCAGCACCCACAAAAGAAGCATTTCAAACCTTAAAAGTCCAAAATCGATTTTGGTCGCGACTGAGTTCCTTCGTCACCAGCGGTGAATCCCCGGAATGGCTGAAAGCAACATCCCAGCCACCTACTCCCGCAACAGTCGCAGCAGAAAATAGCAGGGAAGAAATAGCCATTGTTGAAAACAAAACTCCCACACAACCGCCACCGGAAACCAGCGAATCTAAAATTTCCGCACCCCCACCTACAACCTGGGAAGCTAGAGAATTTGTGATCTTTGATGAACCAGCACCCCAGGCCCAGAAACAGGTGACAACAAAAGCTACAAAAGTTGTTGAACCAGAAGTAAATCCCCTAACTCCCTACGTTTTGTCCCCAGACGAGTTAGTACCAATGCCGGTTCTCGAACCTCCTAGAGAGATAATCCCAGGGAAGCTAGTAAAAGTCCGAGTGGAACTACCCGAATTAATGCCACGAATTTTTGTGAAAATTTGGGTGTACGATCGACAAACCTATGTAATTCTGGACGGGCCCCGCTGGATTACCGAATTTACAACTAACGGTTTGGGGAAACTCCAAGCAACGGCAGAGTTAGAAATTCCCTACGGCTGTATGGAAATCGAATTTGAGGCGATCGCCGTAGAAATGCAAACTCAGCGGGAAAGCGACAAAATCACGGTTCACCGCCAAGTTTTACCACCATCGGGCCCAACTTTACCCCTCGAAGGTTAAAGTTACTTCGCTGTTAATTCGCGAAACTTCTTCTTAAACTTATTCTTATACACATAGATCGATCGCTGCCAATCCTCAAATTGCAGAAACATTTCTGCGGACAAACCAGTGCGATTCCAGACATCTTCCTGGCATTTTCGGCGACAAAAATTCATCGGTTCCGAGTAAATTTTAGAGGTAGATAAACTTGGTTTTGGCCCGCACCAGTGAATCACCGTTGCTGCTGTGCGATCGCCCCCTGGTCCATTTTCTGCGATCGGAAATTGCTTTTTCAGCAAATTTTGGTCAAAATCCGGCATCAACAACTGCATATCGACATTCTGCACCCGCAGCCTCTTTTCCTGGGCCGCCCGGAAAATCATAAAGTTCAAAAAACCCATTTCTCCGTACTTAAATATCCCCGGATGTGCCTGGGTAAAATCTAAAATTTCCACGTATTCCTCCAAGCTAAAAACATTCCGTTTAGCAAAGAAAGTACCTGTGCAGAAATAATTGCCTCGATATTGTTGCCAGTGAAAATTGGGGAAATACTTCTCGACACCGCCAAGATCAAAGAAAAATTTGGCCACATCGGCATCGGAATTTTCCTGACAAGGTTGGTCTATAATAAAATCAAATTCCTGAAAGTTAGCAAATTTGAGGACATCGCCCCAAACGATTGTATCTGCATCTAACACCAGAAAATTTGACCAAGGACTTTCCCAGAAAGCAATCATCTTAGTTTTGCCCCAGCCAAAACTTCTGTTCCTTAGCACGTCCTCCGTCACCTTGGTGCGATCGATAACTCTCACTCCATAGGACTTTTCTAAGGCACTGACAGAAAATGTGCCATCAATCAACAGACAAATCGGCACATCTCCTAGGAAATATCTGATACTAGCACAGCAACCTTTAGCAAACAGATAATCTTGGTCGCAGCAGGCAATAATAATGCCGAAATCTTCCATAAATCCTCACTCTTGTACTTACGAGGTTTGGCCACAATATAGGTGGTTTTTCCTGTGCAAACATATGTTGCTCAATCATACTGCAACCTCTAGCTATAGCTAGGAGGCAGGTAGCAGAGGATACAAGGATTCAGTAGCCTAGGAAAAATCCACAACAAGGGCGATCGGGCCAGGGGAATTATTAAGATTGCTTATACTGTAGGGCAGTAAAAATAATCTGTTGATAATTCCACAACAGAATCGATCGTAGAACTCAATCCAAAGCCCCCAGAGGTGCGGGAGATTCGACCCCCACAAAAATAAAAATTTTAGCTGGGAGACACTGCCGCAGATACCTTTGGCAAATCTGAGAAAAAATTGTGTTAAAATATTGCGATAGAGCAGATTATACTAAATTTCACACAGACATCACAAAATTCATAAGTTGTCAAGTGTGAAATGTAACAAAACATTTGCGGATCTATGTGCCTGGAACCCTGGGTTCTCGAATAATTCGAGAAAACAGTCCCCAAGGGAGCTAGCTTTAAATTCAGGTTAAAAACCTTGACAGATAGGCTCGCAAGCAGTAAAAGATATATTGTGAACAGGCAGAAACCGCAAAAACAAGCAGTTGGGACTTGCTGCTAAATTTAAATAGAGTGTGATGGTGTGAGGAATGATGAATAGAACTTTTTGGAATTTACTGCTAGTATCCCCGGCCATTCTGGGATTATCCACAGTGGCTTGTGGCTCAGCCCTCGCTGTAGAATCGACCACAACAGCCGTCGCCGACCAGCTAGCAACAGCTCAGCCATCTGAGTCACAAATTGCAGCATTAGTAACAGAACCAGTTGCAGAACCAGTTGCAGCAGCCCCTGCTGCCTCCGAGACTGTGGCAATCAATAGCAGCTCAGCAATTACAGAGCCAAATTCAGCAGCGACAACTTCAGAAGCAGCGATCGCACCAGCGATCGGCGCTAACTCCACAGAAGCAGAAAAACTGGCAAAAATCGAACCAGATACCAGCGCTGCCAAACTGCAACCAGTAACAGCAACAGCAACAGCAGCATTGCCCCAAGCATCAGACTTGGCAGTGCCAACCAGTCTGAATCCAGCGATCGAAAACGCTAAACTGCCAACCTCCGTCCCAGCAGCTAAGGTAGAAGTTGCTCAGAATGCCCCGGCACAACTGAGCAACCCGATCGTCCCAGTTGCTCCCCAGGCCCAACCCACAGAACAGTCAGGAGCCATGTCCCAAGTGACATCGGTATCCCAACTCTCCGACGTGCGGCCGACGGACTGGGCATTCCAAGCCCTGCAATCCCTAGTCGAACGCTACGGTTGTATCGCAGGTTATCCCGACGGTACTTACCGCGGCAACCGCGCCCTGACACGCTACGAATTTGCAGCCGGACTCAACGCCTGCTTAGACCAAGTAACTAAGCTAATTACCTCCTCAACCTCTACCTTCGTCACCAAAGATGACTTAGGAGTTCTGCAACGCCTGCAAGAAGAATTTGCAGCCGAACTCGCTACCCTGCGCGGCAAAGTAGACGCTCTAGAAGCCCGCACTGCCGAACTGGAAGCTAACCAGTTCTCCACAACCACCAAGTTGAGAGGAGAAGTCATCTTTACCGCTAGCGACACCTTCGGAGATGGTGTCGCCCTTAAGGACGACAAAACCTCTACCACCTTCGGTTACCGAGTGCGCTTGAACTTCGACACCAGCTTCACCGGTAAGGACTTACTCAGAACCCGCTTGCAAGCTATTAACATCCCGAACTACGGTGCTGCCACTGCTACAGGCACCAACATGGCTCGCCTCGGCGTTGACGGTGGCGTTGACAACGCATTCAGCCTGGATAAGGCGTTCTATCGCTTCCCTGTAGGCAACGCTACAGTGTGGTTAGGACCAAAAGGATTGAATATTGATGACGTTCTTCCTATAACTACTCCCTTTGGAGATGGTGGTAACGGTTCTATTTCCAGGTTTGGACGTTATAACCCAGCAATCTTCCGTGGCCCCGAAGGAGCTGGTGCTGCTGTAAATTACACTTTCGGCGCTGCCAAAGCCACAGTAGGTTATCTTGCTTCCGACGGCGACGCACCAAACCCCGCAAACGGCAGGGGCGTTTTTGACGGTTCTTTCAGCGCTGTGGCTCAGCTAAACTTTTCTTTGGGCAAAGTTGTAGACTTGGGTCTGAGTTACAACCGCAAATACGATCGCTCGGGTAATGTCGGTGTCACCAGTAGCACCGGCAGTTCCTTGGCGAACCGCCCCTTCGGTCAATCAGCCACTGCATCCAATAACTTTGGTTTGCAAGCTAACATCACACCAAGCAGCCGCTTCCAGCTTGGTGGCTGGATTGGTTACACCAAGGCTGAACAAGAAAATGACCACAAGGCTGTCAATGTTCTTAACAGAAACCGAGAAGCTACCCTGCTCAACTATGCTGTGAACTTGTCTTTCCCTGATTTTGGCAAGAAGGGCAATCTCCTAGGTTTCGTGTTTGGTATGCCACCGAAAGTTACGGACAGCACTTTCCGAGGTACAGATGGCCGCCGACAAGAAGATAAAGACACCTCTTATCACTTAGAGGGTTTCTATCGCTTCCAAGTCAATGACTTTATTTCTGTCACACCTGGTGTTTATTTGATTCTGAATCCCGAACACAACAACAAAAACGACGATATCTGGGTAGGAGTCCTGCGGACAACCTTTAGCTTCTAAGGTTTCCAGAGATCTAGTTAAAAGAAAAAGCGGCAGATGACTGCTGCTTTTTCTTTTTGGGAATGGGGAATTCGTTATTAAGTAAATCCACTTAATTAAACGTAAAATACGGATGACCGAAAAGCTAACTGCATAAGTCTTCTTCCTTCTTCCTGAATTTCCCCCCTTGGGGGGGGCAGGGGGGGGTGACTTCTTCCTTCTTCCTTCTACTTAGTTATTGGTTATTTGTTATCGGCGCTCTGCTCTTCGACTACGCTCAGGGTAAGGGTTAGCGCCCCCAGAGCGTAGTCAACTGACAACAGTCAACTGACAACAGTCAACTGACAACAGTCAACTGACAACAGTCAACTGACAACAGTCAACCGTCAACAAATTACCAATTTTGACGACAAATCCCAAATACGGAAGTGTAGCCGTGCAGAAAAGTGCTTCCGCCCACGGGGCCAATTTCACCGTTGCAGAAAAAGCCACTCAGGGGAATGTTGTTGAGGTATCGGCCGAATAGTCGGGAATCAAAGTTGGGTTCGCCGTAAAGTCCTTCACCGCGCCCTAGACAAGAGAACATCAAAGCGCCTGCACTGGATGTACCGTTGTAGTCAGCCGATCGCCGATACCGATCGAGCAGCATTTCTAGGTCTTCTGCGGAGGTGCGGGCATCCCGCAGGTGAAATTGGATGCGCTGTCCGAGACGGACTCGATCGCCGATCGCAATAGCTCCCACTTTAGGATCTACTCCCAACAAATTTCGGATTAAAAAATCTCCAGGCTCTAGTACCAGCTTGAATTCATCGCTGACTACCCCCACAAACAGCGAGTGTTGGGCTAACTCTCTGTCTTCCTCACTCAAAGTTTGCACCAACTCTCGCAAAGCTTCCAAGGGCGATCGCTCCGTCCCCCCGAAGCCTGTATCGTTGGTTTGTTCTTCCAGTTTGAGTAAAATATTGCGTTCCCCGGACGTCACCCGATACGGACGCCCGATCGGCCTACAGCCTTGAGCCACGATCGTTTCCAAAACTATATTCCCACTCAAAGCCACCCCAACCGTCCCTTCTCGGTAAAGCCGATAGTTGCAGAACAGCGCCACACCCCTAGTACCGTCCCCACCAGCCAGTCCCCCTACCTTCGGCGCGCCCGGATAGGCATAATCTAGCCCTTGCAGCAAATCGTTAATTTTTGACGAAAACGGATCGCCTAAGATGATAAACTGCGGTTCCTCCTGGGCTGGCACACCCAACAGATCCACCCAAGTATGGGGAGGACTATCTAAGTCCGGCATTTGTTCGGCTGCGACGTGAAAAGTTCTAACTTTCACTCCTGGCAAGCGTGCCAGACTCAAACTCACTGCTGGAGAACCCTCTATTTCTTCCGTAAAACCGTCTAGACCAGTGCCAATTACCCCTCCCCCACCACACCCAATCACCGCAGGAATTGGCAGTAATTCTTGGAGTAAAGGCATCAGCCGAGAATATTCGCTGGCAAAGGCAGAGGAGATAAAGATCAGCCCCAAATCTGCTGGGCCTTGTAAGAGTCGATCGGTTTGTTCTATAACTTCTTTGAGGGCAGATTCTAAAGAGGGACGGGTGGATAAAGCGCTGACCCACTGCATTTCGTTTTGGGTGTACATCTGGCACAACTTCTGTATAAAACTATCTTTTAGATTAGGTTAACCTGCATCCGCTTCCCCAGGACTCTGCTGCTGCGCGATCGATTTTGTCCACAAAGCCATGCTTGTGTTAAGATAACTTAACATTGGCATGGGATAAATCAGTTTGCTGTCCACTGTGCGATCGCCCAAATCTTAAAAGATCAAGCTCTATACAGTTTGACACGACAATTCCATGTAATGTTTTGATCAAAAGTCAGGTAAGCTCGACCTGAAGTAACGCTTGGGTCTTAGAAGGAATGTTCCCTCTGCGTACCGGCAATAAGTAGACCCTCAACTGTAACACAGACAGTTCTCGATAGGTTCTATAGAGCAACAAAAACCTTTCCTCTATGATGATATAGGTGAATATGACAACAACACCCGCGGGCAACATCCAAGAAAAAATTGAAGAAGAACTCGTAAACGCTCGTGCAGTCTGCGACGTAAGTGGCAGCACGTCTGGCGAGTGTGCGGCCGCCTGGGACGCAGTTGAAGAACTTCAAGCAGAAGCCTCTCACCAAAAGCAAGTTAAACCTAAGAATTCCTTTGAACAATATTGCGACAACAATCCTGACGCTGCTGAGTGCCGCATCTACGAGGAATAAACCTGCAATTTAGAGATTGAAGCAAAAGGTGAGGGCGAAATTTGCCCTCTATCCTTTTCTTTAGCTCGATCGCAGACACAAAGGTAGTCAAAATGCGTCTGGTAGTTCGCACTACGCAGCCTACATCTGCCAAAAGTGAAGCAGCAACAGGAACATGACAAGATGTCCCAGTTGCTGATTTTTTGGCTTTTTTGTAGTAAGATTTTCCACAAATAAGTGAGTATATTTTCCCAAAGATGTTAAGTCTTTTATTGGCAGCGACCGGACCTTGGTTTCAACCGCTAGTCTGGATGGATTATCGGTTGTCTGTGTTATTAACGGTTTCGATCCCGCTGGTAGTGCTGATTTGGGCTGTTTTTGCTTCATCTGAGGCGATCGTCCGTTTGTCGATTATCTATTGGCGAGTGGCGAGTTTGCTAGCAATTACACTTTACCTAATGATCGCAGCCCTGCCAGTGGGCTTTCTGTCGTCGGCGATCGCCAGGGCTTTGATTCCTGCTAGTTTGTGGTTTTGGACAGATTTGAACGAAGAAATTGACGATCGACCCCAATCGCCTCTGAAACTGGCTTTTACTGCTTGGCGATGGGCGATTACTGTTTACAGCGGATTGGGTGCGATCGCTCAAATTCCCTTCTTAACTTGCGCCTTCCAATCTCAAAGTCAAATCATTGAGGAACCATTTTGCCGCATTTGGCTTGACCCACCTTGGCTCTACAAACAGATGTTTCACCCTAACACTAACCCTCAATTTTTGGGGTTTTTAGCGATGATAGGTTTAGCAATTTATGTAGTTTACTTATCCTATTTTGTGTTAATTAGACTGGGAAAACAAGGGCGATCCGCTACTGGTCAGTAAATTAATTAGCACTGATATCGATTTGGGTAACACCAAATTTTTGACAGTTGACAGTTGACTGTTAACTGTTGATTCCAAATCCCCAATCCATGATTCCCTATTTTTCAGTCAAAGCTTCCACCCCTACCCAGCCATCCGGTGCTCCGTACATTCGATACTTGCGAGCTCGTTTGAAATAGAGCATTGCTACCTTATCTTCAGGATTAATTTGTAAAATATTCTGAAAAGTTTTTTGTGCTGAAACAAATTTTTGTTGATAGTACAAATCTAAACCTTGTTGAAAAACCTCCGCAGTTTGCTGCTTGAGCGCAATAGTTTGTTCTGTTTCTGTATCGTAAATCTCAAACACCGACACAGCAGTTGTTTTCCCTTTCACTGTGACTCGATCGACAAATCGGTACTTATATTGTTCGCGATCGCTCAAAGCATATATAACAGCATCGCTAACTAAAATTCCAGCACCATAAACCTTAGTCAACCCTTCCAAACGAGAAGCCAGATTCACCGCATCAGCAATCACTGTACTTTCCATCCGTTCTCGCTCACCAATTGTGCCCAACATTAAATTACCAACGTGTAAACCAATGCCGATCGAAATAGGAGCCAAGCCACTTTCTTGTCGCTGTTGGTTATAAATATTTACTTCTTTCTGCATCTCAATGGCTGCTCGAACCCCATCATCAGGAAAAGTAGGAAACAGTGCCATGACTGCATCCCCAATATATTTGTCAATAAACCCATTATTTTTTCTAATTGCTGGGCTAACTCTGCCTAGATAGTTATTAATAAAAGCAAAATTTTCTGTAGGTGTCATTTGTTCTGACAGCACCGTAAATGAGCGAATATCAGCAAACAAAACAGTCATCTTTCTTTCTTTATTTTCCCCTAATCTAACTTCAATAATACTAGGCTTTTCAAGCAAATTCAAAAAATCGTGAGGTACAAATCTGCCGTAAGCTGCATTCAATTTTGCCAAACGAATTTGAGTATTAATTCTGGCCAACAATTCCTTTTTGATAAAAGGTTTAGTTACATAATCATTAGCTTCTAAGTTGAAAGCTTCTACCAAATCAGAGGTTTGATTTTTTGCAGTCAACATCAAAATCGGTAATTCTAAAGGCGAGTATATTTTGCGAACTTCTCGACACACTTCATAACCAGTCATCCGGGGCATCATGACATCAAGTAACATTAAGTCAGGCTTAAATCCATTTTCGATCAAACTTAAGGCTTCCATCCCATTGCTAGCTTGAGTAATCGCATAATTTTCGATAGAAAGACTGTTGATTAACACCTGAATATTAATCGGCTCATCATCGACAATCAAGATTTTAATTTTATCCGTTTGGAGCTGTTCTTGATTGGCTACTGACTGAGAATGTATCCTCGGTAATTCCGCTGTAACCTGATGATTGATTAAATTGCGATCGCCCTCACCCAGAAGCGGATACCTGCTGCTAGCTTCTGGTTGACTTTCAGAGACTGGCAAAGTAAAAGTAAATTGAGAACCAACTCCTACAGTTGAAGATACCCGAATTTGACCTCCGTGCAATTCAACTAATTGCTTCACCACAGCCAAACCTAAACCCGTACCACCAAATTCTCTAGCAGTGGAACCGTCAGCTTGTTCAAAGGATTCAAAAATTCGCTCTAATTTTTCCTCGGCGATGCCAATGCCGGTGTCCGAGACAGTAATCGCTACTTGGGAACTAGGTGTTGATGATTTTTCATTGTCCCTTAATAATTCTGCTGAAATTTCTACATTCCCATTTTCCGTAAATTTAATCGCATTACCGATTAAATTGTAAAGTATTTGTTCTAAACGATTTTCATCGGCGGCCACTGGTGGCAATTCTGGACTGATGGAATTGATTAACAGTAAATTTTTGTTACCTACTGAGGGCTTAGATAAAGTCAGAATTATGTAGACAATTTCCCGGATACCAACGGGTTTAATTTGCAGATCTAGAGTTTTGTGCTTGAGTTGAGAAAAGTCTAGAATATCGTTAATTAAAGATGACAGTCTTTTGCCAGACGATGAAATCAAAGCTAAGTTCATATTAGTTTTTTCTGGCAGCGTTCCGGTAGCCCCGTCTATTAAAGATTCTGCAATACCAATAATCCCGTTGAGGGGAGTGCGGAGTTCGTGGGAAGTATTGGCTAAGAATTCGTCTTTGAGTTTGTCCAGTCGCTGCAATTCGCTATTTTTAGTTTCTAAGGCGGTAAAAGATGCTTGCAGTTGTGCAGCCATACTATTAAAAGCTGTGGCAAGTATGCCTAATTCGTCGCTTCTATCGAGTTTTACAGTTCTGTCAAATTGTCCTTCAGATAAAGCTGTGGCTGCGTCTTTCAGTTCGAGAATAGGTTTGACAATCCAGCGGGATGTCCAAATTCCCACCACTGTTGCCATCGCCAAAGCAGCTAGACATAGCAGCACTGTAGTGCGGGTGTTGGCATCAATCTGTGCCATAAAGTCGGCTTCGGGAACAACGACGACAATTAACCAATCTAAACCTTTGCCGTCTTTAAATGGCAGAACTTTTAAAAATTGCTGTTTCCCGTTAATTGCAAAATTGATTTGCTGGGAGTTTTCAATTTGGTGCAAGTCTTCAAATTTAGTTGCTAAATATTTAGCTGTTGCTTGAGTTACAGCATCGCTACTTTCGGTAACTTTAAACAGTTCTTTTTGATTATTTTTAGTCCGAAAAGGTTTTTCGGATGTCGAAGTTGCAAGGAGTATGCCGTTTTTGTCTACAATAAATGTCTGACCTGATTTGCCGATTTTGAGGCCATTTAAAAATTGACCTATGGCATCGAGACGCAAGGCTGTAACTAAGACCCCTTCTAGCTGTTTTTGGCTGTTGTAGACTGGTTTGAGGGCACTGATGATTAATGTTGGTTCCAGGAAGGATACGTAGACAGAACTCCAAGTGGCTTTACCTTCTAAGGCGGCTAAGGTATAAGAAGGGTGTTGTCGGATATCAAAATTTTTGACAACGGCTGCTACTGTGGTCCGATCGCCTTTATCGTTGGTATGGTAGGAATGAAAGTCAAAACCTGTGGAGGGGCCTGATGCGTTAATCAATAATGTGCCATCGGACATCTTTTCTCCCGTGCGATACTCTCCATTTTTATTGCCCAGCGACGTAAAATTAATGTAAGGGTATAGTTGCACTTGTCTCCATAGATATTTCTCCCAAGCTGACAAGTCTTTCATGTTCACAAAACCCAATGTCACAGCATCTTGTTTGCTTTGATTAATCTGGTGAGGAGTTTCTAGATAGGTTTTTAAATTTTGTTCAATGCGATTGCTGACTTCGCTCATCAATTGACCAGCCAGGTCATTTACTGACCTTTGGCCGTTTCTAAATGATAAATATCCCACCAGTCCCACGGCTGCAAATACTTGCAATACAAAGGGTACTATGACGACTGTTCGTAAATTAACTTTTCCTGAAAGTTGGGTAGCTAAATTTTTTAGAAAAAAAGTTGACATAGCAATCACTTATCTTAGAATAGTTAGTTGGGCGATCGGCTGGAATCTACACCCCTGTTAAGTGTTTTGTTTTTAAACTAATTTTGACACTCCCCGGTCTGAAGACGCGGGGATTCTTAAGGAGAAACCTTGGGGGATGAATCCACCCAAAGTTTAATTCTTAAAGGGTTAGTCAGAAACCCTCTACCCACTCGCTGAATTATTGAGTCTGTGGCAAATGATTGATTTTCTGATGATATTAGCGGCACCATTAACGTCTGCATTAATTAACAACCCAGTGCTAGAACGGTACAAACCTCGCTTGATTCGCTGACCCGATGGCTGCCAATTGTCGGGTTTTTCACCGACTTTCACGGGCAACAAATCTTGGTCTAAAAAACTCGCCTTTGATGTGTAGGATTCGTCTTGTTCGACCAATCGCCATCCCCTTAATTCGCATTCTTGTTGTAGTCTCTCCTTGACTTTAGCTGTGGGTATTTGGACAAAATTTTGGTTGGTCACTCCCCCCATATTGACTTCTTGCTTCTGTCCTTTATTCCAGCCAAAAACCATGACATTAATTTGGGACTTTTCGCAATAATCCACGATGGCTCTAACTGCTTTGTTGACAGCATCTCTCATTCTTCTTGCACGAGTTTCTGACAACTGTTGCAGCCTTGTGGATGAGAAACCTTTGGGTAATTTATGTCGAGCGTGTTCCGATTGGAGTCGCGCCTTTTCTTTGTTAAACCCTTGGTTCCAAGACTTCAATTTGTGACCGTCAATGATGAAAGGTTTACCATTACTAGAAACACAAGTTAACCAGTTGTTGATGCCGTGGTCGATGCCCAAAACTCCTGTTACTTGGAGACTACAACTAGGCGCTTGCTCGGTTAGAGATTCGTGGACATATTCGACCCATAGCTGGCAAAAGTATAGTCATTTATAGACATGGGAGGCTTCAAGTCCCTCCCCCTTCACTTTTACTTTGAGCGGATTAACCCGCCTCGGCTGAACTA
>RDXH01000077.1 GCA_004292745.1 Oscillatoriales cyanobacterium
TTTATCGACTTACATTCTGACAAGCACCTATTTGATGTCTCCGTTTCAGAATATTTTGCAAAGGTTGCCGGCGATTTTTCGGGCTAATACTTCGGTGGAGAAGATTGAGAAAATGGGATTGGCTTTGGCTAGTCAATCTGAGATTAATTCTGTGGTAACAAGGGTTGAAACTGCTGATTGGCAGACTCTTGAATTGAAGGGAACAACTCACCGCTATCCGGGAGAGAAGGAAGACAGCAATTTTATTTTGGGTGAGTTAAGTTTGAAGTTTCATGCGGGTGAGTTGGTGTTTATCATTGGTGGGAATGGCAGTGGTAAGTCTACTTTGGCTAAGTTAATTACTGGTTTGTATATTCCTGAATCGGGAGAGATTTTGCTAGATGGACAGCCGATTACTGATGAAAACCGAGAATGGTATAGACAGCATTTTTCGGTGATATTTTCTGATTTCTATTTGTTTGAAAGGCTTTTGGGCATGACTAATCATGATTTGGACGCGCAGGCGGCTGAATATTTGCGGGAGTTTCATTTGGAGGATAAAGTTGAGGTGAAAGATGGTATATTATCGACTACGGCTTTGTCTCAAGGACAGCGAAAACGGTTGGCTTTGCTGACTGCATATTTGGAAGATAGACCGATTTATCTGTTTGATGAGTGGGCTTCGGATCAAGACCCGTTTTTCCGGGATGTTTTTTATAAGCAGTTGTTACCGGAGTTGAAGCGGCGGGGAAAAACGGTGTTTGTGATTAGCCACGATGACCGCTATTTTGATATTGCCGATCGCGCAATTAAACTAGATTACGGTAAAATAGAGTATGACCGACCCACTGGCTCAATATCGGATTGTTGAAACTCTGACGGAAAGTCAAGTTTCCGACTTGATGGAATTGTACAAAAACGAATTCTGGTGTGACAAGCGCACTCGCGAGGATGTGGTGAAGATGCTGGCCGCAACTGATGTTATCATAGGTTTTGTCGATGAGGGCGATCGGCTAATTGCTTTTACTCGCGTCATCACCGATTTTGTCTACATAGGAACGGTTTTTGATGTCATAGTCCACCCGACGCACCGAAAGATGGGACTGGGTGTGAAGTTGATGGATGCAGTGGTAAATCATCCTAAATTGCAAGCTGTTGAAAGATTAGGACTTTACTGTTTGCCGAAGATGATACCATTTTATGAACGGTGGGGTTTCAGTGATGATGTGGGCGGAGTTAAGTTTTTGCGGCGAACAACTGGCTAAACTCAGGTTGTTGAAAGCCCCAATTTTTCTCGAATTTCGTCTTCTTTGAAACCTACTAAAACCGCTGTTCCGTCTTTAACAAAAAGAGGACGTTTTAGCAGCATCGCATCCTTAGCAAACGCCTCAATCCACTCTTTGTTTGTCCAATTGTTCCGAACTTCGCCCAAAGCACGGTAAGATTGACCGGAAGTATTTCGCATTGGTTGAAAACCCAAGGAATTTACCCATTTTTCAATCATTTCGCGAGTCGGTGGATTTTCTTTGGTGTTAATAAACTCATAGGTGACTGCGCTATCTTCTAGCCATTTGAAAGCTTTTTTGCAGGTTCCACAGTTGGGGATTCCGTAAACTTGAATTGACATAATATTTGGTAATTGGGCATTGGGCATTGGGCATTGGGCATTGGGCATTGGGCAAACAGGGCATTGGGCATTGGGCAAACAGGGCATTGGCCAAACAGGGCATTGGGCATTGGGCATTGGGTATTGGGCATTGGGCATTGGAATAACGAATAAGCCCTTGACCCTTCGACTTCGCTCAGGGAACTGCAAATAACTAATAACTAATAACTAATGACTAATGACTAATAACTAATAACTAATAACTAATTTAGCATCTTCAACCCATTTTTGCACACGATCGACTGAAGGAGTCAAATCGTTCCGCTGCATTGTCGCGACGTGGAGTCTCAAAATTTGCTGGTGTAGTCTTCCCACGGGCATTTGGGCTAGTTGAGCCGGAGAAGCAACGCCTGCATGGAGTAACAGCCCGCAATACTCACACCCTACACTCGGAATTCGAGCCAAATTTGCCATCGCTACCCATTTGTTAACATATCGAATGTCAACCTGCAACTGATGTGCCAGGGAGATTTTCGCCGTGGGTGTTTTAGTTTGGCGAATTAGTTGGGCGATGGTGCTAATTCCGCAGGTTGCTAGTTGAGATTGGTTTTCGTTGCTCAATCCGGGCAAATTTGCGATCGGCCAATCCGGCGCTTCCCTAGAACTATAATTGGTTTTATGATGATTTTTCATGGTTTTTTTAAGGATTTTAGTTATATTTTAAAGTATAAATATAAAACAGTCAATAGAGCCGATCGCCATGAATATTTTCCCTGATTACGAATTGTTGACCATTGCTTTGCGTCAACGCAGACAAAAACTGGCTAGTTTAATTGATTTTCCGGTAATTCTCTGGTCTGGAAGCAGTATTTCTCGAAATTATCCGGCTCTGAAGTTCCCCTTTCGCGCCAGCAGTCACTTTCTCTATTTTGCGGGTTTGCCCTTAGAAAATGCGGCTATTCGCTTAGAATCTGGCAAATTAGAACTCTTTTTAGATGACGCACTTCCTAGCAGCACGCTATGGCACGGGGAAATGCCGAAAAGAGCAGAAATTGCTGAACTAATTGGGGCTGATGCTGATTTTCCCATGGCCGATTTGAAATCGCGATCCTCTTCGAGGGCTCCGCTAACGGCTGATGCAGCAACTATCCCAGTTCAGGATAGCTTGATTCAGTTGCAACAGTCACAAATGCTCGATCGCCCTTTGACACCATCTAAATCTCCCGTAGGCATTGATCTAGAACTAACCAAGGCCATTATATCACTTCGTCTCACCCAAGATGCGGCAAGTTTGGCAGAATTGCGATCGGCGGCTGCTGTCACCGTCGAAGCTCACAAAGCGGGAATGGCTGCAACGGGTACTGCTCAAATTGAAGCTGGTGTTCGGGCTGCAATGGAAAGTGTAATTGTATCACAAAACATGACCACTGCTTATCCCAGTATTGTCACCGTACATGGAGAAATTCTGCACAGCGAACATTATCATCATACCCTACAAGCAGGAGATTTATTGTTAGCAGATGTTGGTGCAGAAACATCGACGGGATGGGCGGCTGATGTGACTCGAACTTGGCCTGTTTCTGGCAAATTCTCGCCAACTCAGCGCGCAATTTACGATGTGGTTTTGGCAGCCCATGATGCTTGTATTGATAAAATTAGTCCAGGTGTCGAATATCAAGATATTCATCTTTTAGCTGCGAGAATAATGGCTGCTGGATTGGTGGATTTGGGTATTTTGCGAGGGAATGTTGAAGATTTGGTAGCAATGGATGCTCATGCACTATTCTTTGTTCATGGTATCGGACATTTAATTGGTTTGGATGTTCACGATATGGAAGATTTAGGAGATTTGGCTGGTTACGAAGCAGGGAGAGTTAGAAGTAGTCGTTTTGGTTTGGAATTCCTGCGGTTGAATCGAGTTTTACAGGAGGGAATGCTGGTATCGATTGAGCCGGGATTTTATCAGGTTCCGGCAATTTTGAACAATCCAGAAATTCGGACAAAATGTAAAGATTTTGTAAAGTGGGACGAGTTAGAAAAATTTGCAGATGTTCGGGGAATCAGGATTGAAGATGATATACTTGTCACAAACAAGGGTAGAGAAGTTTTGACGGCGAAATTGCCAACTAAGGCTATGGAAATTGAGGAGTTGCTACGGTAAATGCGTATGTATATCTAAAATTAGAGCTGTGCTTACACAGTCCTATCTGGCGTGAAACAAGATGAAAAAATATGAATAAAGCTTGGAAGACCGATTTTTTTCTGCTACTTGAAAGGCTAGCGGCGCAAGTCCAAAAATTCGCAGCAGCTAGAGTTGCGCGCACTTTTCGGAAAGCTGTATCCGAGCGGCCGCCGATGCAATCTGCGCCCTTCCCTAGCAATGAAGAAGAAAGACTAAAAGCACTTCATAGTTATGATATTCTGGACACGGATGCCGAAGGAGCTTTTGATGATTTAACAGCTTTGGCATCCCACATTTGCGGCACTCCCATTGCTTTAGTTAGTTTGATTGATACTAATAGGCAATGGTTTAAATCAAGAGTTGGTTTAGAAGCAACAGAAACTCCCAGAGAGTTAGCATTTTGTGCTCACGCTATTTTAAACCCAAATGAATTGCTAGTTGTACCAGATGCCATAAAAGACCCTCGCTTTGCTGGGAATCCTTTAGTAACTTCTGATCCAAATATTCGATTCTATGCTGGAACTCCTTTAGTGACTCCTGATGGTTTTCCAATTGGCACTTTGTGTGCAATCGATACAGTTCCTCGCCAACTGAGTCCAGAACAGTTAGAAGCACTACGGGTTTTAGGAAGACAAGTAATCAGTCAAATGGAGTTGCGGATTAATTTAGTTAAGCTAAATAGAGCCATCAAAAGGCAGAAGCAAGTAGAGGAAAAGTTGCACGCTTCTGATGAGCAAATTGTCAATTTCTTAGAAGGAATGAGCGATGCTTTTTTTGCTTTAGATCCGCAGTGGCGATTTACTTATGTCAATTACAAAGCTGCTAAATTTTTGCAGCGGAAACCCGAAGAGATTTTTGGAAAAAATATTTGGGAAGAGTTTCCAAATTTATTGACTTCGGTATTTCACCAAGAGTGTCATCAAGCTGTAGCGAAACAAGTTGGGGTGACTTTTGAAAAATATTATCGTCATTTAAAAATATGGTTGGAAGTCCGGGCTTTTCCTTCCCATGACGGCATTTCTGTGTTTTTTCATGACATCACCAAACGTAAGCGGATTGAATCGGCTCTCAGGAAAGAACAGAAAAAAACTAATGGTTTATTGCTAAATATTTTACCAGAGGCGATCGCAGATCGGTTGAAGTCCCAACCGGGGGTGATTGCTGACAAGTTTGAAAAAGCAACGGTTCTGTTTGCTGATTTGGTGAATTTTACTCAAATTTCTACTACGATGTCGGCGACTAAGTTGGTGTATTTGCTCAATGAGATTTTCTCGACTTTCGACCAACTGACAGAAAAGCACGGTTTAGAAAAAATTAAGACGATCGGGGATGCTTATATGGTAGCAGGTGGTATTCCGATTCAACGGCCAGATCACGCTGAGGCGATCGCGGAAATGGCACTGGATATGTTAATCGCAATTCAGGAATTAAATGTGAAGCTAGACTCGAACTTTGATATCCGCATCGGGATTAATAGTGGCCCGGTGGTAGCGGGTGTAATTGGTACTAAAAAGTTTATTTACGATTTGTGGGGAAATGCGGTGAATACAGCTAGTCGCATGGAATCTCACGGCCTACCAGGTCAGATTCAAGTTAGTATCTATACTTATGAATTACTGCAAGATAAATATGAATTTAAGGAACGAGGCTTGATTGAGATTAAAGGTAAGGGGGAAATGCGGACTTATCTGCTGAAGGGGAGAAAAAAATCAAGTTAGCCCAAAATCAGATTATCCTATAGATACAGAGAGATATCCCAGCAATCCGATGCCCGGTACTTGATGTCATATAAATACTAAGTTGAAATCCTCGGATCCTTTAATATGGTTCAGTTTCATATTCAAACAGATAGTGATATTCCAGCATCCACGCAACTGTTCAATCAAATCAGGTTTGCGATCGCCTCGCGACAATTTCCGCCTGGACACCGCTTACCCAGCACCAGACAACTAGCGATGCAGACGGGTTTGCATCGCAATACTATCAGCAAAGTATACCGACAGCTAGAAAATACTGGACTGGTGGAAGCTCAGGCTGGATCGGGCATTTATGTGCGCGCCCAAGGCCACGAAGGTGGTAGTAAACTCAAATCTCCCATCATGGATCAATATCCTCTGGCAAATAAGATAGTGCAAGAAAGCCTGGATCAAATGCTGGGACAGGGCTGTACCCTCAACCAAGCCAGGGAATTATTTTTGGCCGAAATTGACTGGCGGCTCCGGTGCAGCGCGCGGGTGCTCGTCACAGCCCCCGCAGAAGACATCGGCGTCGGAGAGTTGATGGCGAAAGAACTCGAACAAGCTCTGCGTATCCCCATACAGTTGGTGGCGATGGAAGATTTGGGTACTTTTTTGGATCAAATCTCTTCGGGTACTGTAATCACTAGCCGCTATTTTATCGGAGAAGCTGAGTCGATCGCGGCACCTCGTTCTGTGCGAGTTATTCCCGTAGACATTTACGATTATGTTCAGGAGATTAAGTTAGTGGGGGGTTTGCCGAAAGACAGTTATTTGGGTTTGGTCAGTCTCAGCCCTGGTATGCTGCGATCGACTGAAGTAATCATTCACAGTTTCCGGGGAGAGGATTTGCTGGTGATGACGGCGCTGCTGTCAGACACCTACAAAATTAACTCCATCGTGCGATCTGCCAGAACAATCTTTTGCGACCAACCAAGTTTTGCTACAGTAAAAGCTGCGATTAACGCCGCCAGAGAAGATATTATTCGTCCGCCCCAACTGGTATGCTGCGAAAATTACATCGGTTCTAAGTCGATTAATTTGCTCAAGCGCGAGTTGGGGTTAGGATAAGTCAGTTGACACGAAAAGCAGTTAAAGTTGTTATTTGTTGTTCTAATAACGAATAACCCATAACCCATCACCCATGAATATTGAAATGCAGCCTTCAATTAATGTCAAAACAGCCATCGAAAGCCGCCGGGCTGCCCGCAGTTTCAGACCCGATCTAATTCCACCAGAAATTCTCAAAGAGATTTTGCGCTTGGGAGTGCGATCGCCTTCGGGTTACAACTTACAGCCTTGGCGGTTCATCATACTCCAAGACCAAACAAGTAAGGAAAAATTAAAAGCCTGTGCTTTCGATCAGCGCCAAGTTGTAGAAGCCCCCATTGTATTAATTTGCTGTGGCGATCGGCGCGCTGCTCAACCCGAAAACATTGAAGCAGTAATTGAATTGGGTAAAGCCGTGGGTGGGGTAAATGACACTTTAGCCGATTATATACGCGGCGCAATCCCGCAATTGTTCGAGTCTCATCCTAGTTTTGAGTCCTTAGAAGCTTGGACTAATCGCCACACAATGTTAGCTGTAGCTCATTTAATGATTGCAGCCAAAAGTTTTGGGGTGGACAGTTGTCCGATGGAAGGTTTTGTATCCGCCAAGGTGAAAGAAGCTTTTAACATTCCCGAAGAAGTAGATGTTTGTTGTTTGCTTCCCCTTGGCTATGCACAAGAACCTTTCAAAAAATACGGCGGACGTTTTAATTTGGATCGAGTTTATTACAGCGAAAGTTATGGAGAATCTTTACGATTTTAAAATGAAAATTTTAGATTTTAGACTTACCCTAGAAGGGTGCATCTCAATGAGTGCAAATATATTCGTAGGGGCGAAGCATGACCGCTGTAAATCTCTGGTTATCACCAATAAATTGTCTGCGGTCATGCTTCGCCCTTACTTACAAAATCGGGATGCTCCCCCCTAGAAGTGCGTTGCAGCCAAATTAATAGGACTTACGAATTTCAACATGATGCTGTCATTCACAAAGGTTGCCCAGCATCTCAAATTATGGCAAAAAAAGTCATACTGCGTAAGTTCTATTTAACACAGACAACGGAGATATCGAAAATTTCAAATATCAAATCGAAAATTGTTAGTGTGGTGGGATACTGAGGAACAATTAATATGAAAGTAGCAGCGCGACAAAGCAAATCGGAAATTCTCGAAGTAGATTTACATAAACATTTACAAGCAGCCGGATTTAAAAATTTACCACTCTATCTAAGCTGCGATTTTCAAGAAGCATCTTTAACCGTAGTAGGAGAACATCCGCGCAGTTTGGTTCTCAAAGCTAAACAAACTTTTGCGGTGCTAGAAGCAGCAATTCTGGAATTGCAACCCCCATCTATTCAACAGATTGGACTTTGCCTGAAAATTACCGGGCAAAAACAGCCCTATGCGTTTCATTCTTTTACCATGAATCACCCTGTTTTGTCAAGGACAAAAACAGTGGAAATACCGCAAAAAGCCGCAGCAATACCCGCAGATTCAACGGAAAGTGCGATCGCACTTAAAGTACCGGAGACGCAGCAGACAACGGAGACAACTCAGGTACCGGATGTAGCTGGTGAGTCGCCCTCGGAAACAGAGGATGGAAACCCATGGTTAGAGGAAACTTTTCCCGATGTATGGGAGACTCCCAACCAGGAGGAACCGATCGCCTTTAAAGTCTCAGCAATACCGACAGATAGCGATCTAAATCCCTTCGATCCGCTGGATCTAGAACCAGTCACCGTCACCAAAAAACCAAAGCATTCACCGTTTGTGAGCTTAGCTGTAGTAGCTATTTCTAGTGTGGCGATCGTAGTTTTGGGAGGCGTTTATTACCTGCTGAGTCGCCCTTGCGTTATCGGCGAATGTACCGCATTGGCTGAGGCTCAACAGTTAAGCGATAATTCAGCGAGGACGCTCAAAACCTCAAAAGTTGACAATACTCCCGAAGCAGCGCAAGAACAGTTAAAACAGGCGATCGCCCTTTTAGAACCTATTCCATTTTGGTCAATTCATCACGGCAAAGCTGAAGACGAACTTGACAGATACCGCAGGCAAAGTCAGAATTTAAACTTGGCAGTAGATGCCACAAGACTGGCAGTATCAGCCGCAGAAATAACCGAAAATCCGCCCCATAGCGCACAGAATTGGCAAGAATCCCAGTCTCTGTGGCAAAGTGCGATCGCCAAACTCAAAGAAATTCCCCAAAACAGCACAGCTTATCCCTTTGCTGAGCAAAAGTTAAAGGAATATCGCCAAAAACTAGCAAAGGGAAATAGACAGTTAACCACAGAAAAAAAAGCCGAAAACCAACTGCTAGATGCCAAAAAGACCGCCAAAATAGCAGAAGCCCGCGCCATAGTAGCTCAGCAAGCAGAAAGTTGGGAGAAAGTGCAAGCAAATTGGCAAAAATCCCTCGACAAGCTATCAGACATTTCCACCAATACGGAATCTTACGAACAAGCGAAAGCGCTGATTCCTCAATACGAAACCAAACTATCAGAAGCTAGCGAGCGAAAACAAGTCGAAGCAATGGCAGAAGATGCCTATACTCAAGCAGTAACAATAGCTGCTCAAGCGAGAATTTTTGAGGAGCGAAATGCTTGGTTTCAAGCATCAGAACACTGGCGACGAGCCTTGAGTTACGCCGCCAAAGTTCCTCCCACAACTTCTTATTACTTGAAAACCCAACCACTGATGCCTTCCTATAGAACTTATTTGCACGAAGCAGAAGTTAAGTTGCAGGAAGAAAGGACTTTACAAAAAGCCCGCACTGATTTAGATAAAACTTGCAAGGGAAATCCCAAGATTTGCGACTATACTGTTAGCAAAGATTTGATTGCTGTGCAGATGACTCCAGGTTACGTACAGAAACTGCAACAAATTTTCATTCAAGCTGACTATAACAATGCTACCAAGACTCGTCAAGCTGTAGAAAAGCACGTTCAAACTCTGCAACTCGCTTTGGAGGCGATCGGCGATAACGCCAATATTCCCATGCAAGTGTACAATGCCGAAGGCAAACGCATCGGCACTCACGGCAATTAGTTGGGATTGGAACAGATTTTAGCGTGGGTTGGCGGAGGCGATGAAGTAAATATTTAACCGCGACTAATCCACCAACCGCCACGCAAAGTCAAAATATGCGATCGCAAATCCTGTAAAGAACGCTATAAAAAGGATGTTATAAATTAAATGCTAGAAAAGGTCAAACTTCATAACTTCAAAAGTCATAAAGATACAGAACTTAGTTTAGATAGTTCACGCCTACACGCACTGGTAGGACAAAACAGTTCCGGTAAAACATCTGTTTTGCAAGCATTACATTATCTCAGTCTGCTTGCTAATTCATCATTTGCAAACATTTTTCAGTATGAAAGAGCGCCTGAATTTCTTACAACAATTGGGCAAAATAATATGTCCGTTACTGTAAGTGGTTTTTGGAAAAACCCAGATCGAAATGATTGGGAAGCTTCTTATGACTGGAGACAAAGAGTTAATCATTCTTGGCATCCTAGAGTATTATGGAAGGCCGATAAAAACCAGGACTATAGGGAAGTAATATCCGAAACTTCCTTAATCACTACGGAAGAGCCAATTCAGCAATCTTTGAGAAACGCAGTTCATCTGAAGCTCGTAGCCAGTAATCTTGCTAAAGCTGCTTACAGCGATGCAATTACGCCGCGAGTTGAGTTCGATGGTTCAGGGTTAGCACCTACCTTAGACTATCTTCGTGACGAAGCTCCAGATAAGTTTCAATCTTTACAAGAAATGTTGAAACGGATTGTACCAGGTGTACGCGAAGTCGGTGTAAAACGAGCCAAGGTCATGGTAAATCGCCAACGCTTAATCGAAGTCGATGGCAAATCTATCTCTTACGAAGAAAGTCAGGAAATGACTGGGCAAGAAGTTGTCCTAGACATGAATACTGGTAAGCGTATTCCAGCCCATGCCATTAGCGAAGGAACAATGCTCGCCCTCGGATTACTGACTGTTTTAATAAAACCAACTCAACCTAATTTAGTGTTACTAGATGATGTCGAACAGGGACTCCACCCCAAAGCGCAACGAGAATTAATCGCTGTTTTTAAAGAAATTATTCAACAAAACAACAATCTGCAAATTATTTTTTCCACCCATTCTCCTTACATTGTTGATGAACTTACTCCGTCTCAAGTTCATGTATTAAGTAACAATAACTCCGGTGTGACTCGCTGCAAAAGATTAGATGAACATCCTGATGTAGAATGGGCAAAACAAACTTTAACCACCGGAGAATTCTGGGATGCGGAGGGAGAAGATTGGGTGGTTGCAGGAGAAATCAATGATTGAGTTTGTGGTGATTGTCGAAAGTAGTGCAGACGCACGAACCGCTACTAAATTAGCCGATCGCGTTTTAGTAGATAAAATTGAATGGTTAGAGCCCGATCTGCTGCAACATCTATTTCAATGGAGTGGTTTAGAAGCTGGCACAGAGAATTCTTGCTGGAAAAATATTGATGATATAACTAAACGTCTTTCAGATAAATTTAAGTTCCCCACCATCAGATCAAATGGAAAATTTAAAAGTGATGGTCAATCAGCTAATAAAATTATAAAGTTAATCAGCTTTCTACAATACAAACAAAAGAGAGATATTAAAGCAGTTATTTTGATGCGTGATTTAGACAATCAACCTCAGCGAAGAGAACATATCGAGCAAGTACGTTTAGAGAACATCGATCGACAACCTAAATTAGCAATTATTATTGGTACAGCCGACAGAATGCGGGAAGCCTGGGTTTTGAATGGGTTTGTTCCATCTAATCAAGAGGAAGCACAAATCCTGAAAGAGATCACCACCGAATTGACGTTTAATCCTTGCGAAGAATCACACAGATTACGCTCTAATTCATTGACAGAACCCGATCGCATTAGAAATCCTAAAATAGTTGTCGAAAAGCTCACAGGTGGCCAGATGGAACGGGAACAACAGTGCTGGGAAGACACGGATCTGGAAATTCTGCGAAAAAAAGGTGTTCAGACAGGGTTGACAGCCTATCTTGATGAAATCGAAGAACGATTAATTCCCATCATTGGATCTCCTGAGTAAAAGTCGAACCTAAACACATTACAGCTATAAGTAGCACGTAAAACTACTTTTTGAATAAGTCCAGTTAATTCCAAACTAATCAGTATCCCCAGGAATCTCATCCGCAATCAATCCAGCCTGAAA
Source organism: Oscillatoriales cyanobacterium (assembly GCA_004292745.1). GTDB lineage: Bacteria > Cyanobacteriota > Cyanobacteriia > Cyanobacteriales > Microcoleaceae > Microcoleus > Microcoleus anatoxicus. Next base: position 11,764 of record RDXH01000077.1, read on the forward strand.
AACCTGTTGCGCCGTCAAATTCAACTCAGGGAAAGTTGGCGACTCAATCCGATCATCTCCCCGAAATTGACTAATTTCATACTCGCCATCAACCAACCGATAAATCGAAATAGTCGGTTGCTTAGGATTCCCGATAAACCTGCGGCCGCCCAAACCGAGATAATCCACAATCCAGTATTCAAGAATCCCGATTAGTTCGTATTCACCTACTTTTTTGATGTAGTCATCTTGCCAATTCGTGCTCACGACTTCAACAACCAGCCCAATTGATGCCCCTTGAGTCACAGTGGAGAATTTTTTCCACAGAGGTTCTGATGCTAAATTCGGACGATTTAAGATCGGAATATCGGGCGAATAAGCTGATTCGTTTTCTGGGGGCTTAACTAATGCTTGTTTGGGGATGAAGTAGGGAAGTTTTACTTTTCTAAACTCAGCGGTTAACTCTGAGGCTAAAAAACCGATAACTTCTTCATGGTCTCCTAATGGCTGTGACATTTCAACAATCTCTCCATTGTGTAGTTCATAACGTCCGTTTTCTGGCTTCCATTCCGCAAATTCTTCAAAAGTTAACGTTTTAGTTGCTATTTGAATCATGATTATTCTCCTTAGTGATAACTAGGGCGGGCTAGAAGCACACCCCGCAAGATAAACTCATATCAAATCTGGTAGCATCGGAATTGATATTACTCACAGCCAGGAGACGGCAATGCCCATTGGTGTCAACTTAAGCCTGAAAGCCTTGGGAAATCTGGTTTTTGCCTGAGTCTAGATCCCCCTCGCATCCCCCTGGTTGTAGGGGGACGAAAGAGAAGACTCCTGTCCCCCCCTTCTTAAGGGGGGCTAGGGGGGATCTAGATTTAATAGTCAAACAAAAGTCTCTGACTGGGTTTGACGTTAAGTTGACACTAATGGGCAATGCCGTGTCCCTACAATTAATCATAGTAGGGAAACGGCACGTGCAGTCTCCTCATTCCCAATTCCCCATCCCAGAGCTTCGCTTCGCCCAATTCCCAATGCCCAATTCCCTATGCCCCATGCCCAATTCCCAATTACCATTTAATCAATTGTGAATCTTGATTGAAAAACCTGCGATACAATCCCTCAGTCAATATCAAAGTTGCGATTAAAGTTGCCAGCGCTAACACAAACATAATCAAAATCTGGTAAGATGCTGCATCCAGAGGGGCAACACCACTGAGCATTTGACCTGTCATCATACCAGGCAAAGTCACAATTCCCACAACCGTCATTGTATTTAAAGTGGGGATTAATCCAGCTTTAATAGCATCTTTGCGATACTGCTTGACTGCTTGCTGGGGGGTGGCTCCTAAACTCAAATGGGTTTCTATTTCTAACTGGCTGCCATTAATTGTACTGACAAGTCTTTCGCCAGCGATCGCCCCGGAATTCATGGCATTTCCTAATATCATCCCCGCTAAAGGAATCAGGTATTGTGGTTCGTACCAAGGCTCAGGTTGTAGGATGAGCAAATTTGTATAGGCCAAAGTCAAGGCGGTGCCGATCAAAATTGAACCCGAAACTAAAGGTAGTAAATTTTTGATTTTTTTGCTGATGCGGTTGGTGGCGACTACGCTAGCTGTTGTCACCATGATTGCTAAGACTGCTAAAACCAGCCAAGGATTTTTAGCATTGGGGTCAAATACGACTGCCAGCACGTAGCCGACTAAAATTAACTGGATCAGGGTGCGTCCCGCCGCGATCGCGATCGACCCGGACATTCCCAATTCCTGCCAAGCCGAAAGCCCGATCGCGATCGCCACCATCCCCAAAGCCCAACCCAAATCCGTAAAATCTAGCAAAATTAACACAGGAACTCCGTTTCGATAAAGTAATTGTTGGCACGTCAAAATATAAGATATTGCAATAAAGGTGTCTGGGAAACAGTTTTGCTGCAAGAATTTGGTTTGATAATGGTTGAAATTTATGGTGTGAAGAGTGAATAATGTCCCCCCCCTCGACTTAACCAGCCAATACGCCCTGATTGGCGAGGAAATAGCTGCTGCGGCACAAAAAGTGCTTGCCTCTGGTGGCTACATCGGCGGCCCGGCTGTGAAGAATTTTGAACAAGAGTTCGCCAACTACACCGGAGTTTCCGACTGCGTGGGCTGTAACTCCGGCACCGATGCCCTGATTTTAGCTTTGCGGGCGCTCAAAATTGGCCCTGGCGATGAAGTCATCACCACTCCTTTTACCTTTTTTGCCTCGGCTGAGACAATTAGCGCCGTCGGTGCAACTCCAGTGTTTGTCGATATTGACTCTGGGACATTTAACATGGATGTCGATCGCCTAGAAGCAGCCATAACCGAAAAAACCAAGGCAATTATGCCCGTGCATATCTTCGGGCAACCCACAGACATGACACAGCTCATGGACATTGCCAACAGACACAATCTAGCAGTCATTGAAGATTGCGCCCAATCAGTCGGTGCCAAATGGCAATCTCAAAAAGTCGGCAGCATCGGCCATGTAGGCTGCTTCAGTTTTTATCCGACCAAAAACTTAGGAGCTTGCGGCGACGGCGGAGCTGTCACCACAAACGATCGGGCCCTGGCAGCATCCATGCGGATGCTCAAAGAACACGGCCAGTCCTCCAGATACTTTTACGAAGAAATCGGCTACAACAGCCGTTTAGATGCCATACAAGCAGTGATTCTCAGCATTAAATTGCGATATCTCGACACATGGAATGCTCAGCGGCGCGAGAAAGCCCAATTCTACAGCGAAATTCTCTGCCACATCCCCGGAGTAGCCGTACCACAAGAATTGCCCAAAGCAAAAGGAGTTTGGAATCAATACACCATCCGGCTCACCAGTCCAGAAAACCCGCACCATCCTCCTATTTCTCCCTCTGGCAAATTTCGCGACTGGATGCGGACTCAGTTACAGGAAAACGGCATCGGTTCCATGGTTTACTATCCGTTACCTTTGCACCTGCAACCTGTTTACAAATCTTTAGGTTATCAGCCTGGTCAGTTGCCCGTGGCGGAGCAAGTTTGTGGCGAAGTCTTGTCTTTGCCCATGTTCCCAGAACTGTCGAGGGATCAACAAGAGCGCGTGATTTATGGACTCAAAGATTGCTTAGCTCAATCAGCGACCTTTTTTGACCAAGAAAATGGGATACAAGCCCCGTCCTTCGCTTGACGGCTTTTTGCTAGAATACAGATAGTCGCCATAGGGCATTGGGAGACTTTAAACGGACATGGAGGGACTGTAAGACTACCTTGGTAGCAGGACTCGTTGAAGTGTCAAGAATCCCCGCTCGTTTACGACGGGGAGTATGTCAATAAGCACTTGTACTTTTATGTACTATAGTTAATGAAAAGAAACAAATTTAGAAGAAGGAAGAAGGAAGAAGGAAAAAGGAACAGGGAAGACAGTTTTAACTACCCATGCCCAATGCCCGACACCCAATGCCCCATTCCCTATAAATTGTCAATTTCGGAAACTAAGAGGAAAATAAACGAGTGCGTCAGTATCAATCTACTCAAGCTAGACGCTACGATCCACAAGCGATCGCTCAGTATTACCGCAACCGTCCTTGGAAAGCAATTTGGCGAGCCATCACCGTTATTTGGTCCTTTGCAGGCTTCGTCATCGGGATGCTGTGGGACAGTTGGCAGCACGAAGTCGCCGCACACCAGCCGGAACGAGCGGCACACCTGCGACAAATACTGACTCGCTTGGGTCCCACTTTCATTAAAGTCGGTCAAGCGCTCTCGACCAGACCAGACTTGATCCGCAAAGACTTTCTCCAAGAACTGATCAAACTCCAGGATCAGTTGCCGCCCTTTGACTCTGCCCTGGCTTTTGAGATTATTGAAGCAGAACTCGATCGCAAAATTAGCGACACTTACAGCCAAATCTCCCCAGAACCAGTCGCAGCAGCCAGTCTCGGCCAAGTCTACCGGGCTCGTCTCATCACCGGAGAAGCAGTCGCCGTCAAAGTTCAGCGACCAAACTTGCTCCCCATCTTGAGTCTTGACCTCTACTTAATGCGCCAGGCCGCCGGATTATTAGGCCCATTCTTGCCACTAAATCTCGGTCACGACCTCAGTTTAATTGTCGATGAATTCGGCATCAAATTGTTCGAGGAAATCGACTACATCAATGAAGGCCGCAACGCCGAGAAATTTGCGACAAATTTTGCCGATGACCCGACAGTAAAAGTACCGAGCATCTACTGGCGCTATACTTCAAAATCCGTTCTCACTCTTGAGTGGATTGACGGCATCAAGCTGACCGATATGGCAAGCGTTAAAGCCGCAGGTTTGGATACCAATAGCTTAATTGAAGTCGGAGTCCGCAGCGGTTTACGACAGTTGCTAGAACACGGATTTTTTCACGCAGACCCCCATCCAGGAAATCTATTTGCTCTAGCGGACGGCCGCATGGCATATATCGATTTTGGGATGATGGATCAGATGGAAGAAACAACTAAAGAAACTTTGGTTGATTCCGTCGTTCATTTAATCAACAAAGATTATTTAGAGTTAGCCAAGGATTTTGTAAAACTCGGCTTCTTGACTCCAGATACAAATATTCTGCCGATCGTCCCGGCCCTAGAATCTGTACTGGGAGATATCGTCGGCGAAAAGGTAGGAGATTTTAACTTCAAAACGATTACAGACCAGTTTTCGGAATTGATGTACGATTATCCTTTCCGAGTGCCGGCCAAGTTTGCCTTAATTATTCGCTCTCTGGTGACAGAAGAAGGTTTGGCCCTGACGCTAAATCCAGATTTCAAGATAGTTGAGGTTGCCTATCCTTACGTGGCGCGACGTTTGTTGAACGGGGAATCTCCGGCACTGCGGCGGCGCTTGATTGAGGTATTATTCAAGGATGGCAAATTCCAGTGGAATAGATTAGAGGACATGATCGCGATCGCTAGGTCCGATCGGAGTTTCGATCTACTCCCGACAGCACAACTAGGTTTACAATTCTTGCTATCCGAGGAAGGCTCGTTTTTGCGACGCCAGCTAATGCTAGCTTTGATTGAGGACGATCGCATCCACACAGCAGAAGTTGGCAGCCTGTGGAACCTAGTCAAGGAAGACCTGCAACCAAGCCGCCTATTCAACGTTGCTCTGGGCGCATTAGCAGAACTTTCCACAGAAGGAGCCGCCGCCCTCACTCGATTTTAGTCAGTTGTCAGTTGTCAGTTGTCAGTTGACAGTTGTCAGTTGTCAGTTGACAGGAAAGCAGTTGTCACTCAACGCCGTCAACAGTTAACAATTAACAGTCAACAGTTAACAGTCAACAGTCAACAATTCCCAATTCCCAATTCCCAATTCCCCATTACCCAAAAGAATTATTCGTGTATTATTTTGCCGAACCTCCCTATTTTTTAATGACTGCTGGATTGCTAGCAGGAATCGCCTCTGGCTTAGCCTTTGAAGCAACTCTCAAAGAAGCCGTAAAGCTGTGGTCAAAAAATCGTTCTACACGCACCTTAGCTAACCTCCAAGGATTCCAATTATTCGTGCCTTTCCTGGGAATGGCAGGAGGAATTTGTGTATTTTTAGCTTCCGGTGTAGAGATTTTTGGAATTCCTAAATTGTTTTCTTATGCTTTGTCTCTACCACTAACTTTACTCACCGGCTGGCTAATTTGGAGACAGTTAGGTAAGCTTTTGTTGGAGTTAGAACGGGGAGGCTCCCAAGCCCTTGACTTAGATTCCTATGAAGGAT
>RDXH01000078.1 GCA_004292745.1 Oscillatoriales cyanobacterium
AACTTATCAGATTCAGAAAGGACAAGTTATGCCTGTAAACTGGAGAGAACATATCGTTAGTACCCCCGATGTACTGCGAGGTAAACCAAGAATCAAAGGAACTAGAATTCCCGTTAGTCTGATTTTAGGATATTTAGCATCAAATAACACTGTCGAACAAATCATGGACGAGTTTCCAGATATTGTCAAAGAACAGATAGCTGCTTGTCTTGATTATGCTCGCGATTTGTCGGATTTTGAAACAGTTGCCTAATGAGTTTAAGATTGTTCATCGATCAATGCGTTCCTAAGTCTATTATTCAAATCCTTATCAAATATAGTCAATTAATGCCATGATTGCTAATTTGCCCCTCAAACTGCCTCACTTACCCAACAGCTTACCCAGCGAAGGTTCTGTCCGCATTGAATTAGTCAACGGACTCTTAATATTCAGCGCTTCTATTCAAACCCAGGAACGAATTCAAACCTTGACAGCTCAACAACAAGCATCCAATCTAACTTCCGAAGAACAAACAGAATTGGATGGATATCGAGAATTCATTAGCTATCTAAATTTGGTAAATGAAACCATGAAAAATACTTTTCTATATCCTTTGCGCGGTACAGTCATTGATTATGATGAACCGTTTGAACCTGCGATTTCGTTGGAAGATTGGGAAGTGCTACAATGATTGTACTAGATACTCATATATGGGTTTGGTGGGTTGACGATAACACACGGCTTACTCAGAAACATCGGGACTGGATACAACAATATCAATCTCAAGGTTTAGGAATCAGCATCATTTCTTGTTGGGAGGTTTCTAAATTAGTAGAAATGGGAAGACTTACTTTTTCAGTTACAGTTGATGAGTGGTTAAAACAAGCTTTGGCTTATCCCGGAGTGCAGCTACTCGAACTCACCATTCCCATCATTGTCGAGTCAACTAAACTCACCGGTTTTCACCGCGATCCAGCAGATCAAATCATTGTGGCAACTGCGAGGATTTGCGGGTGTCCGTTACTAACTGCTGATGCAAAAATTCTGGCATATCCTGATGTACAGACTCTTCAGTGACAGGTGAAAAATGCCTTCACATCGATTTGAAGCCTGTAACGCAATACCTCAAAGCAGTCTCATAATGCTTTGGGTGTAGCGCAGTTGTTTCTTTTTCCCAAAGTGCGATCGCCCTTATTGTCCGAAAGTGCGATCGGCTTTCCCATGTCGAATCCCTGCATTGCGATCGCTCTTATTGTCCGAAAGTGCGATCGCCTTTCCCATGCCGAATCCCTGCATTGCGATCGCCCCTTTCCATCCACCTATCCCAAAAGCGATCGCCCTTTTTTATTCACTCGCGCATATTCAACTTGTTAACATGATAACATATCAGCAGAACAGGTGTACGATCGTAAGAATATAAAAATTGGAGGAAGCCTAAATGGGAAAAAGTACAGAAGTGTCAGCCAAGCGACACGACCCAAATTACATACAGCTATCGGGAGATGTCCGAAAAGAACTAGGACTTCAGTTTAAAGCTGCGTGTACTCTCAAGCAGCTAAATATAGGAGAAGGGTTGGAAGAGGCGATCGAGATATGGTTCCAGGCTCAGCAAGCCCCCTCATCCAGCAACAGCAGCAAAAAGGGGGACGAGTGAGAGATCCAGAACGAGAAAAAGAAGAGCTTGGCAATCCCATCAACGAACCCGTACAAGCGTATAACCTAAAAGAAGCGAAAAAGAAATGCCAACAGCTAGCAACTGAATATGAACGGTCTCTTGCAGATGTTCGTCCTGAAGGCAAAGCCTGGTTTCGCTGCTACTTTCAGTGAGGGAAAAGACATGAAAATTCGAGAATCTCTTGGTCAAAGTGTATGGAATCATTCTGAGGGTTGGTGCTGCGAGCCTCTTGACCCCATACCGCCCGGTCATATTGCCCTGGCCGTTGAAGCGATCGATCTCGATCTTGTAGACTGGGATATCGAAGAAATTGGGGAAAAAGCAGGTTTTGATATTCAGTACAGATACACGGGGGTCAATGACCCGAAAGATGAATCTTTAGCTTGCGTAAGTCAGTTTGTCGGCATCTATGAAAACTTCTCAAAGCTCGATCGCGATTTGTCAGTTTTGATTGCAGCCGGCATCCCCAGTCATTTATTCAAAATACTGACTTCCAACGATGACATCGATTTGAAGCCTGTAACGCAATACCTCAAAGCAGTTTCATAATGCCTTGAGTGTAGCGCAATTGTTTCTTTTTCCCAAGTGCGATCGCCCTTATTGTCCGAAAGTGTGATCGCTCTTTCATCAATCAATAAAAACTTCTGAGTTTGAACTACAAGTCTAAACGTGGTAAGCAGTAATCGCAACTTTTCCATCAGCACTGTAAATAGCTTCGATGCGTCTAAAAGTAGGATGAGTCCACCACACTTTCAAGCGATTTCCCTGAGCCGGAGCCGTACCAATTTTACCGTAGCCTGCTGTCAATAAAAGTAACTCAAATTCTGTAGAAGGCAAAGTTTTGGCAGTAATTTGAGTGATGCCATCAAGCTTATGCTTATCAAGGGTCATAACTACCTTGATACGTGCTATAAATCCGGTAGCCAGGGAATACTAAAGCAATGCCAATTGGACTGTGAATAGTCCCCGGATAGCTTTCTTCGGGCTCGCTACCCCCAATCCGAATTTTGATAGCACCCAGCCAAATGTAGAGTCCTGGAATTAAACTATCTAAACTATAGGCGATCGCCCGCATTTGAAGATCCGGGGGATTAATCGGTTTTAAATACTGTGGCTTTTCAGGTTGAGAAATGGACATGGCACTGATTCCCGTGCGGTATGGTGCAAAAGCGGTCTTGTTGAGTACATTTTAACATAACCTATCTGATTCTAACCAGAAATCAGTCGTTGTCGAAATTCCTTAACTGCTGCGAGGGAATTCGGATATCGGACAAATTCTGCCAGCAATTCTATATCTAAATCAGGGAGAATTTCGCTCCGATCGATTTGCTCATAACCGCAGGTTTCGACAAATTGAACTGGAATTTCTTCTCGCAGGTAGTAGATGCTAAAACGTTCATTTTGCCAAAACCAAACTTCTCTAACATTTAACCTTCTGTAAACTTCCAATTTATTCAGACCACCACTGGTAACAACAACCTCAATTGCCAAATCTGGAAATTCTTTGTCTGTACCAATGCAGTAAGCTTCATCGGGTTCCGTCCCGCCGCTTTTCTCCTCTCGTCGCAAGGTGGTAGAACCAAAGGGAAAATAGTCGATATCTGCTTCTAAAAAGTAGATTTCTAAAAGGTCTCCAATCCGTGTTTTTCTGATTTCATGGCGACGGGAAGGTGAGATAATTTCTAAGACTCCATCCAAATAGGTAACTCGATATGCCGAACTATCACCATTTCTGGCGAGTAAAGTTTCATATTGCTCCCAGTTAACGCGATCGGTAATATAGCGGCATTCAGGATCTTGGCGTTGGAGTGCTTGTTGGTCAAGTAGAGCATTGAGATCGCTTGTCAACATAGTATTACCTCCTTTAGGTTGTCTTCATTATAATTTAGTTAATGCGATCGCACAGATACTGTAGGGGTAGTGCCCCCGTGCCTACCCTCCTCATCCAAGAGAGAGGGCAACCACGGGGGGATTGCCCCTACAAATCCAAGAGAGAGAGGGCAACCACGGGGGGATTGCCCCTACAAATCCAAGAGGGCAACCACGGGGGGATTGCCCCTACAAATCCAAGAGGGCAACCACGGGGGGATTGCCCCTACAAAGTTGGCGCAGGTATTGTTCAATAAACCGAGTTTCTGAAAATCTTGTTAAAAAAATTCGCCTTAAAAAAGAGGGATTATCTATTGACAGGGCTGGAATTCTCATGGTATATTTTAGATAATGGGAGTGGTGGCACAAATTTTAAAATTGCCACCACTCCCATTATTAGATTGTACTTGATTCAGCGGCGAAAGTCAAGCCTTTTACCCTAAAAAAAACGGCGATTTTTTTTTATTCAATCAATTAAAATTAAGCTACCCCATCAGTAATTCTCCGTTACCGTCAATTACTGCGCCAATTTCAAAAGCAGGAATATCCTGAGATTGAAACCATTGAATTGTGCGATCGACATCTGTGCGATCGACCAAAAGGACAAAACCAATGCCCATATTAAAAGTATGGAACATATCTGCTGTAGCCACATCGCCGGCCTCAGCAATCCAGTCAAAAATTGGCAGATTGGGCCAGGTATTAGTGTGAATTTTGACAGATTGATTGGCTGCTAAACAGCGAGGCAAATTCTCCGGCAAACCGCCACCAGTAATGTGGGCCATGCCGTGAATATCCAAACCACTCTTAATTGCTGCGAGGACTGGCTTCACATAAATTGTAGTCGGAGTTAATAGGACTTCTCCTAAACTTTTGCCACCTAATTTTTCCGGTTGGGAATTCCAGTCAAAACCCAAATCGCCCGCAATTTTTCTCACCAAACTAAAACCGTTGCTGTGTACCCCCGAACTAGCCAGCCCGATCGCCACATCTCCGACTTTAACCCGCGAACCGTCCAACAATTTGCTCTTTTCGACAATACCCACACAAAACCCAGCCAAATCGTACTCTCCCGCTTGGTAAAAACCGGGCATTTCGGCTGTTTCCCCGCCCAACAAAGCACAGCCAGCTTGCTTGCAACCATCAACAATGCCAGCAACCACAGCAGCTAATTGTTCAGGATTTAACTTTCCCGTCGCCAAATAATCGAGAAAAAATAGGGGTTCCGCCCCGGAGGTGAGTACGTCGTTGACGCACATTGCTACCAAGTCGATACCTACCGTGTCGTGTCGATCGAGTTCGTGGGCCAATTTCAACTTAGTCCCGACGCCATCAGTGCCCGAAACCATGATCGGCTCTTTTAAACCCTCTGGGACGCTGAAAAACCCGCTAAACCCGCCAAATCCGCCTAAAACCCCCGATCTATGGGTGCTCTTGACCATACTGCCGATGCGATCGACAAAAGCTCTGCCCGCCTCAACATCGACACCCGCTTCTCGATAATCCATAAGTCCGCCTTCGTCGATTTCTAGTGTTTAGTGTATTGCTAAGCTGTCAAAATACTCTGAATTTGTGTAAAGTTTTGTAAATTTTTGTGAACTTTTCGGGAATTGTCAAAAACGCTGCAAACACTACCATTAAAGCATTTTCTGAGACCGATAACTGTGAAGATTCGATGAAATTTTGGCAAATTGGATGGGATGTGCGATCCCCAAGCTCAAAAGTTTGTGGTAGTCTGTTGCAGTTCCTCAACTAAACACAAATTGCGAATTGAGTAAGAGTTGTCAAGTGTCAGGGAAGTTTCAGGCAAATTTTTGATCCGCTGGAACAGTAAAGCAAAAATGCAGCCCGACAGTTTGTTTCGACTCGCGGGGGAATAGCGAAGGGTACGAGGGAAATCTCGAATGCCCGATCGCCGAATAGCCAATCCCCTAACCTCGGTTGGCAATGGCTCTTCACAAAAATGGACGTATGAAGGAAAAATTTGTTGGTAGTCTACTCGCTGTCCTGTTAGTTCCTGTCTTAGGAACAGCATCATCTTGTCACGCACAAGCAACTGATGCCTCCAGGCAAAGCTTTCAGGGAAACAAGCAAGTAGTTTTGGCCCAACCATCTCCGCAGTCAAAAGTGACTCGAATCGAAGCACAAAAAGTCGGACAATACCAAGCAAGGGCTGATGTAGACTCTAACTCGATCGCCAAAATTCAGTCTCACGAATTGGAAGGGCGACAAGCAGCGACAGTCTACCTGCGAAATATTCCAGTCATCACTTTTCTAGACGAGAGTATCCAAAAAACTGATGCTAAGGCATCAAATGCCAGTAATCAGTCAAAAGTAGCGGGCGATCGAGCAAATGTCTCGGACAGCAAAAAGTCCAGCAATTCCAGCGACAAAGAAACCGACCCAGTGTGGCGGGCGTCAAGCTTAGCAGCAAGACTCAATCAGTTGGCGCGCAACAACGTTGACCCAAACAGCATTACCGTCAAGTGGGAAAAAGGCAATCGCTACCTGATCCAGGCAAACGGCGAGGACTTGGTAAACATTAACGCCGAAACCATCCTCCCGGATACCACCAGCGACTTCAGCCTAGATGCCTTACAAGCAACCAATCGCCTCCGCAGGCTCCTGGGTAACGCCCCACCCCTCCAAGAAGTCATCGGCAAGCCCCAACCTGAAAGCCCGGTGCTTTCCCTAGGCCCAGTTCAAGTTCGGATCAATGGCTGGGCATCCTGGTACGGCCCAGGCTTTGACGGCAACCTCAGCGCCAGTGGCGAGCGATTCAACCAAAATGATTTGACCGCAGCCCACCGGAACTTGCCCTTCGGAACTCTACTAATGGTAAGAAATCTCGACAACGGCCGTACCGTCGTCGTCCGCATCAATGACCGAGGCCCCTATGTGGGCGATCGAGTGATTGACTTGTCCGCAGGCGCAGCCAGCGTGCTCGGCATGATGGGCAGTGGCGTAGCTCCGGTGGAAATTGAAGTCATAGCACCAAAGCCACGAGCAACTGTTGGACGTTAAACCCTACTGTAAGGCACAATACAGACGAATGCCTTCAGGAGTGTATCCGTGCGCCTGTTTACTACCATTGCAGCCCTACGCTGCTACTTAAATTCACAAAAATCTGTAGCATCCCATGTACAAATCGGTTTAGTGCCGACGATGGGGTCTTTGCACAGCGGGCATTTGAGCTTGATCCAGCGGGCCAGAGAAGAAAATGCGATCGTCGTGGTCAGCATTTTTGTCAACCCGCTGCAATTTGGTCCCAAGGAGGATTTTCAAGACTATCCTCGCAATTTGGAGCAAGACCGGCTGCTATGCCAAGAAGCTGGAGTTGATGTAATTTTTGCTCCCTCAGAACTGGAAATGTTTGGGGATTCGGGCATCGAGACAGGCAACTCAGGAGCCCAGACTCCTGCGGTGACACTGATTGACCTTTCATCCTTGACTCAAGTTGTCCCACCACGGGCGATGACATCGGTTTTGTGTGGCAAGTCCAGGCCTGGTCATTTTCAGGGTGTAGCAGCCATCGTCACTAAACTTTTGAGTTTGGTGCAGCCGACAAAAGCTTATTTTGGTCAAAAAGACGCCCAGCAAGTAGCAATTATCCGAAAACTGGTCGCCGATTTTAACTTGCCTGTAGAGATTATTGCTTGTCCGATCGCCCGTGAAGCTTCGGGACTAGCCCTGAGTTCTCGCAATCAATATTTAACACCAGAGCAAAAACAGCAAGCTGGCCTACTCTACCGCGCTCTACAGCAAGGGTGGAAAACCTTCTGTGGGGGCGATCGCACTGCGGAGGCGACACTGGCTGCCGTCACCGCAGAATTTGCCCTAGAGCCATCAGTCTCCCTAGAGTATGCTGAACTGGTCAATCCCGACACTCTCGCACCCTTGGCAGTTGTGGAAACGGCGGGACTTTTAGCCGTGGCCGCTAGCATCGGTTCTACTCGGTTGATTGACAATATAATTATCAGGAATCGTCGGCCAATTGTGGCGATCGACGGACCTGCCGGCGCTGGCAAATCTACAGTTACCAGACAAGTCGCCCAAGCTCTGGGTCTGTGTTATCTAGATACAGGGGCGATGTATCGAGCTGTGACGTGGCTGGTGATGACTACCAACACTCCCATGGGCGACGAATTGGCGATCGCCGAATTAGTCAATTCCAGTTATTTAGAATACAACCTTGACCCTTCATCTTTGACATTAAAGATTAACGGCGAAGACGTCACCGAGGCAATTCGCAGTTTGGAGGTGACAGCCCGCGTCTCGGAAATTGCGGCTGTGCCGGCCGTGCGACAATTTTTGGTGAAACAGCAGCAGCTTTGTGGCAAAGCAGGCGGAATTGTGGCAGAAGGTCGTGATATAGGTACTAATGTGTTTCCCGATGCGGAACTGAAGATTTTTTTAACCGCTTCGGTACAAGAGCGATCGCGCCGACGGCTATTACAACTCAATGATACCGAGCGGGCTAAAACCAGTTTGGAACAGTTGGAACGCGACATCGCCCTGCGAGACTCCAAGGATAGTACCCGCGAGGTGTCACCTTTGCGTAAAGCGGCTGATGCTGTGGAAATTCAAACAGACGGTTTGAGTATTGCCGAAGCGATCGATCGAATTGTCGGGTTATACAAAGAGAGGATAGGGAATAATTAATAGTCTTTGGGAATTGGGAATTGGGAATTGGGAATTGGGATTAGAGAATTGTCAACATACCTCACCGTCCTGGGATCGGCATTGGTTCCTGGACGCTTTAATAACCCAATTTCTCCTCCCAATTCCCGATTCCTAATTCTCCATTCCCCATTCCCACTTAAAATCTAAAATTAACTCTGTAAGGTGTCAAGGAGATAAAAACGTGAAAAACTTCAAACGGCTGTTGAGGCGGCGAAAAACTTTGATCGTTGCTTTTATAGCCGCCGTGGGTAGTTTTGTAATGGGCGTGACGTTGCCGATGAACTCGCGAGGAAATCAGCCAGCGTCGCTATCGCAGGCGCAACTGGTGACAGCATCCCAGTCACAAGTACAACAGTCGAAATCTATTGTTAATAATTTGAAACAGTCGATCGCCGAGAGAGTAGAGTTTTCCGAAAACACTCTAGATAGGTTGGAGAAAGTCCGTTTTAACTCTTCCCTACCGTCCAAGTTTAAGGGTACAACCCTGCGTCAGGCAAAACTAGACTCCCGACAAAAGGCGATCGCCCTGACATTTGACGACGGTCCCTGGCCGACAACAACTGTACAAATCCTCGATATTCTCAAACAGAACAATATTAAAGGGACTTTCTTCTGGGTGGGAAGATACCTACAAGTTTATCCAGAACTAGGGAAAAAAGTTGCTCAGGCTGGTCATGCGATCGGCAACCACACTTGGAACCACCAATACATTAAGTATAACGAAGAGGGTGCCGCCAGCGAGATCGATCGCACGACCTCGTTAATTGAGGAATTAACAGGCATCAGAACATATATGTTCCGCCCACCGGGAGGTATTTTAAACAATGGATTAGCAGCTTATGCTCAGAAGAAAAATTATACAGTTGTGATGTGGTCTGCTGATTCTTTAGATTGGCGCACTGCGGAGCAATCGTTGATGGAAAATGTGATGCGACAGGCTAATTCCGGCGGTATTGTCCTGATGCACGACGGCGGTGGTAATCGATCCAGGACTGTGGAAGCTTTGCCCAATATTATTGCTAAATTAAAAAAAGAAGGGTACACATTTGTAACAGTTCCAGAATTGTTGGAGATGGAAGCAAAAAACTCGAAACAGCAGGAAACAGCACAGAAATAACCAAATGCGAAAAAAGTATACGAAATTTCACCTTCAGGCTATTTAAGTGGGTAGAGGGATAGCTGAATGCGATGCAGGCTCAGCTTCGCCTAAGTCTCCCGTTGTCAGCTTGGTGAGCAATAATCCATCGCCTTTGGAGGTGGGGAGATTCAAAAAGGAAAGCTTTTTAGATTTGCTCACAGGTAGTCGTGGTAGAATTCACTATGGTACTGCAAGATCTGTGTTTAGGACTGGAGTAGGTCGAGCGGCATCAAGCTCAATCGCAAGCTGTATTTGTACTTTTGAAACCCTTGCTCCTAAAGTTAAGCTTCGATCGGGGAGATTGCCCTCGATGAAGCCTCTGCGATATGCTATGGGTAAGAAGCAGCGAAAACTCGTCCAACAGTCCAAATGTCTGCCGACATTCAAACTCTCGATCGCAGTTTGTGAATTTTTCCCACAGTACCTTGGGGCACAAGGAAACTGGCTTAGTTACTAAGCATCACGCTTGGGGAGATTTGCCCACTACTTCTAGTGTCGATCGATGTTAGAAGCAAGGTAAGTCACTGAACCAAGAATCTCATCTTTAAGGGATGAGAATGTCAATTAATGTTACTCTCAAATATCCTCAAAAATTTGAATAACAAATGAGCGTAGTTAGCCAATTAATTCTCCAAGCCGACGACGAACTTCGTTATCCGAGTACCGGCGAACTTCAAAGTATCAATGATTTTTTTAAAACGGGGGAACAGCGGGTACGCATTGCTACTGCGCTTTCTGACAGTGAAAGAAAAATTGTTGATGAAGCTAGCAAAAAACTCTGGAAAAAACGCCCTGATTTTATTTCCCCTGGAGGTAATGCTTACGGTCAACGGGAACGGGCTTTGTGTCTCCGTGACTACGGCTGGTATTTGCGCCTGATTACCTATGGTATTTTGGCGGGAGACAAGGAACCCATCGAAAGCATCGGTTTAATTGGGGTTCGGGAAATGTACAATTCTCTGGGCGTTCCAGTTCCTGGGATGGTGGAAGCAATCCGCTGTTTGAAGGAAGCTTCTTTGGCTTTGCTCAATCAGGAAGATGCGAAGGAAGCTGCTCCTTATTTTGATTATATCGCTCAGGCAATGTCTTAATTGCTTTTGTGGCAGAGGTGGCGGAGCATTTACGAGTGATTTTGGGGTGAATTTGTCTCGCAATTGCTCGTAAATGTTTCGCTTCTATTTTGTTGGAAAAGTGTGCTGAATTTCTATTAGGAAGCGCAACTGTTTAAATTTTCCGAACTCTTGAGAGCGTGTTGGCGCTGAATGCACATTTGACGCAAAAAGTCAAGGGTTTGTTGGGAATATTGTTTGTGGAATTTTCGGCTGTCGTGGCGAATGGATGTTGTTAGTTGCGAGAATTCAGAGAGGGTGGGGGAAGTTTGAATTTGATGGGCGATCGCATTTTGCCATTCTTGCAGCCTGCGGTAGCTGACAAATTGTCCGCCTCGATCGCGCCTGTGTACAAACACCACGTTAGCCCAGGATTCGACTCGCTTGATTAGATATGGGCTGATTTTGAGCAGTTGGGCGATCGACCTGACGGTGATGCGGAGCTTTGTAGAGGGTTGGAGGCGGCGAAACAGTGGCGTCATCGCTGTATACTTTGGGTTTAAGACTGAGGTTTTTGTATTTCTCAATTACAGTTTACGCTCTATCAGACTCTTATTGCACAAGTGCAACAAAAATTAATTTCAACTCCAATGTCGATCGTGCAATCCTCAATCGTTGATGCTGTGCTAGTTTGAGAGTTAATGTAGGTAGGAAAAATGTCAGGACTCTCTAACAAGGCTGTGGCAGACAAAGAGCAAGAGTTGCGTCCAGTTCGCTTCACGGAGACTGGGCGGATGCGTTTGGGCAAGATTTTGAAAGCAGCAAGACAGGAAACTGGTTGGTCTGTTAGCGAAACGGAATTTAAAACTAAAGGATACGAAGAGGCTTTATTTACAGCTACCAATCAACCCGTACCTAGAGATGTAGGTATTAGCGCTGCAACAGTCAACCGTTACGAGCGCGGGAAATTGGATAATTTAGATTGGCGATCGCTATCTCTTTTATGCTTTGTACTAAGACCGATCGATCCGGTGACAGGAGAAGCACTGGAACCGACAAACGCGCTTTACATCGCGTGCGAACATCCGCCGTACAACGATGCGAAGCTCTATGAGTAGGTGATATAACCTTTCTAGAACACTCTTTGACACAGAGGGAGAAAATAGAGATCTTAATAATTCAGATGCTACCGGATTTGATATGAATCATTCTGACACCAAAGGATTTGATATTAGGCATCGCTTTTTTGTTTAGCCACCATTTTTTTAGCTTGCTGCCAAATTGCCTCTAACTCTGCCACCGGATAATCAGATAAAGGTCGATCGCACTTAGCTTCAACTAAGGCAAACCGATCCACAAACCGCTGATTTGTCCCCTGCAAAGCAGCCGACGCATCTAAACCATACCAGCGAGCCAATTGGATGAACACAAACATAATATCTCCCAATTCCGACTCCTGGGCTGCTTTATCCTCATGTTTGAGCGCGTGTTCAAATTCGGCCATTTCTTCGTGAAATTTATCCCAAACACCATCCACAGTGTCCCAATCAAAACTCGCTTCCGCAGCTTTTTGAGAGATTTTCATCCCGGCGGCGATCGGAGGCAAAGTGCTGGCATAACGGCTCATTTTCGATGCGAAAGTTGGGGTTTTTTCAGCAGTTTCGCCTTTTTCGGCGGCTTTGATTTTTTCCCAGTTTTCGTTGACTTCATCGACGCTGTTGAGTTCGACATCGCCGAAAACGTGGGGATGTCGCCGAATTAGTTTTTCTGTAATCCCATTGGCGATTTCTGCGAGGGTAAATTGATTGGAGTCGCTGGCAATTTGAGCTTGGAGGACTACTTGCAATAGTAAGTCGCCCAATTCTTCGGCGATCGCATCTTGGTCTTGGCGACGAATGGCATCGACAGTTTCGTAAGCTTCTTCAATAATATGGGGAATGAGAGTTTGGGGTGTTTGGGCTAAATCCCAGGGACATCCGCCCTTGGGGTCGCGCAATTTTGCTACAACTTCGATTAACTGTGCTAGTGCTATGAGCGATCGACTTTGAGAATCAGACATGATCGTAATTTACCTGTAAGAGCAACCTTCTCGGGAGCATCCCGATTTTGCATAGGCGAAGCATGACCGCAGAAAATTTATTAGTGATAACGAGAGATTTACAGCGGTCATGCTTCGCCCCTACGAATATAATTTTATTGCTTCTTCCTTTTTCCGGCTTGCTTCTTGCTGCTTCCTGGTACTAGAGATTTACTAGATTTGCGGATGGGAGCTTTGCGTTTGCGCACCTTGATTGTCTCAGGAGGATGCAGCCGGCTCAATCCTTTCTTTTTGAATCTTTTGTAAGCAGAGCCTCCCCAATCGCTCAAATAGTGGCTCATAGCGCCAAATTCTAGACCGATGTAAACAGCTAACAATTCGATCGGGTGTTTGGCGATCGAGTGCCAGTAACTTAAAAGCAGTTGCTGCCAGTTCCCGGTTTGGTTTCCGACTGTTTGAGTAATCGCCAACCCAAATATCCCCACAACTCCGAGCCAGGTAGCGAGGTACAAGATACGTACAGCAGTGCCAATCAAAGGGCCGTGGGACAGCCAAGAGCGGTGGCGCAGCCTTTTTTGGTAGGGTAGCCAAATCAGCTTGAACCATCCCCAGCGCTGATACTGACAGGAGTAGATATCCAAGTCGGGGCCAAACATCAGCCCGCCGAATAAAAAGCTGCCGGAAACTAGCAAAGTTAGATGGCTGCTGCGAGTCTGGCCAAGGGTGAGGGCTGCGACAAAGGGCAAACTCCATAGTGTGATGCGATCGTGGGTACGGCCAGAGGGCATTTAAAAGTTTAGATTTTTTTACTTGATTTTTTTGGAATACTCTGATATCATAAATTCTTGTGAGTGCAATTGGGTGATTAGCTCAGTGGTAGAGCGCCTGCTTTACACGCAGGATGCCGTAGGTTCAAATCCTACATTACCCATCAATATGATACTAATAACGGTCAGCAGGAAAGTCTCGGTACTTGCTCCTACACAAATTGACCAACTGGTGTACATGACTCCAACACAGAAGAATGTTCTGGTGTTGGAGTTTTTATGACAGTCCTGGACGCAAAAAACCCGGTTTCTTGGAAAAATCGTCGCTATCTCGCCTGATATCAATTCCGGTTGTATCGTCAGGTGATTTAACCGCGAAGGCGCTCTTGACGCGAAGTTCGAGAAGAGAGAGTTTAATACAGGACGATGAAGAAAGGATTTTATATGAGATATTGACGCAGAAACCGGGTTTTTGACCCCCCGTGGGTTCAGGAGTGTATCATATCAAATCCGTTGACATCGGAATTATTATTTCTCTCTTCTCTTTCTCTGTGTCCTCTGTGTTCTAGTCAGGTTTAATGATTCCGATACAACCGGAATTGATATCAGCTATAAGTCCACTCACCGCAGCCGCAGTTATAACAGACTATCGAAAAGCTGTTCTGGGAACCCTAGCTAGTTGGTAAGCACCACGAGTATCCAGCAGTTGATATTCATTTGGCTGCAATCCAAATTTCACAAATTTATCTGGATATCCTAAAACCAAAATAGACGGAGAACTTTGATTTTTAGATTCTTCAATGTAGTCGATCGCACCTTTGGGCAGTCGGTAGTAAGTCACCGGTAATTGGGAATAAAAAACTACACTAGGTTTGGCAAAACCAATCATCATAAACTCTTCCCCAGGCAATTTTTGTTGAACCGCAACCCGTGCTAATTGTCGCAGAGGTAACTGACGGTGGAGATCGACTAAATTGTAGGCTGGAGTTAAACCAAAGATGATAAATGCTACCAATCCGATGAAGTTAGCCACCAAAATCCAGCGTTGCTGCCGCTGCCATAATAAAAGAGCGATCGCCACCGCCGTAACTATCCAAATCCCACCACCGACAATCAACAAACCAGACTCTTGAAGTGCTTGGGGAAAATTTGGCATAGCTGGATCGTCTCCTAGCCAGTTGTAGGAGTATAAAGTTGCTCCAGCGATGATTAATAAAAATACGACATTTACAACGTAGGTAATTAATAGTCCTCTGGGTAAAGAATTCGGTGGTGTTTCTAACTTTACCGGCCTGGTTTCTGCTGCTTTTTCTCCAATGATATCGCTCCACAACAGCGTTACCAAAATCGCCGATGCCGGCATTAAAGGCAATACATAACTGGGCAATTTGGTCACGGCGATCGTGAAAAAGCCAAAAATGCAGGCGAACCAAAACAGGGCAAATAAACTTAACTGTGCCGATCGAGGTTGACGTCGCCAGTAAGTACGCTGCCAAAAACGGGTGCGGGCGATCGCCACGGGCAAATAAATCGACCAAGGCGCAAAACCCACTAACACTACAAAAAAGTAAAAATACCAAGGTGCCGAGTGTCGATTCACAACTCCAGTAAAACGCTGGAAATTGTGATATCCAAAAAAGCTGTCAATATAAGTTTCACCGTTGGCTAAAATAACCAGAATGTACCAAGGTAGGGCGATCGCCAGAATAATCAAGATTCCCGACAGCGGACGCATTTCTCGCCAAAGTTGTCGAAAATTACCTAAATAAAGGCTGAAGCAACCAATAATCAGGGCTGGCAACACAATTCCCACAGGGCCCTTAGTCAAAATTGCTAAGGCAATTAGTACATAAAAACAGAGATACCACGGATTGGGAAATCGGGAAGCAGAAACGGTGGAAAATCCTGCTGATTGCTTCTTTTCTTCTAGGGTATATCCCAGGAAAAAGGCCAGGAGTGCCGAACACATACAGCCGGTAAGGAGCATATCTGAAACCCCAGTCCTTCCCCAGGCAATAGTTTCGGGATTTAATGCTATGAGGGCAGCACCAATCCAAGGTGCAGAAAGAAATAGAGGAATACCGGGAGAGCGGGAGAGGGGGAAATTATTGGGAGAGTCAGAGAATGTTTCTTCTTGCTCATTGCTTCGGACTTCTTGCTGATTCCTGATGAGTTGTGACAACGATTGCGATAGGGTATAGAATCCCAGGCAAGTGATACATATTCCCGCTAGGGCCGAGGGAATACGGACAGCCCATTCGTTAACACCGATCGCCCGATAGGCCAGCGCCATCAGCCAGTAAACCAACGGTGGCTTGTCAAACCTGGTATCGCCGTTAAAATAGGGGGTGATGAAATCACCAGTGACGGTCATTTGGCGAGCGGCTTCAGCAAACAACGGTTCGGTTTCGTCAACTAAACCAATATTGCCCAGATTCCAGAGGAAAGCCACCCCAGCGATCGCGCACAGCCATAATAGGGATAACAGCAAAGGTGCGATCGAGTGCTTCCTTTGATATTCTGACGAACTTTTAATAACTTCCTTCACCCGAAATTTCCTGCGATTTGAGATTTTCAATTTTAGCCCGCTCTCAAGTGTATCTAAAGATTCGCCTTCTCAAGACTAGAAATTATATCAAATCCGGTTAATTGACACTTCCGGCCCTAAAGGCGTGGGGATTCTTCGTTCACGGGGAAATGCCTTGTAAAAGCAGTGCCTTTACGGCTCGTCCCTTCCCTGATTTTTTTTGTCAATTCATTTTTCGTGGCAATTCGATCCGAAATGTTGAACCTTTTCCTACTTGACTTTCTACTGTAAGTGTGCTGTTCATGGTTTTTGCTAAAGAGGCACTAATAGCTAGTCCTAAACCGATGCCGGGATATTGGCGACTGGTAGTTCGATCGGCTTGGTGGAACTTGTCAAAAATATGTGGTAAATCGGCTTCGCTGATGCCAATTCCTGTATCAGTGACCTTGATAATTAGTCGATCGAGGGTTAGTTCTCGCACAGAAATGCCAATGTTTCCCTGATGAGTAAATTTAATCGAATTGGAAATGAGATTCACCAAAAGTTGCCGCAAGCGCGACTGGTCATGAACTATCAACCGCTCCTGCAAACACACGCTGACAGACAGGGACAAATTTTTATCTGTAACCTGATTTCCAAATTCCAGGGCGGTAGCGATTACCAACTGGGCTAAATCAAATTCAGCTATTTCTAATTTAGCCCCACAAGTCTCCATTTTCGAGATATCAAGGATATCGTTAATCAGCACTAGCAGATTTTTACCATTATTAAAAATACGCCCCACAAAATCTCTTTGCTGAGGAGTCAGTAGTTGTTTGTCCTGGCGTAGTAGCAATTGTGAAAAACCGATAATTGCATTCATGGGAGTTCGCAATTCATGGGACATAGTTCTCAAAAATTGCGATTTTAACTTGGCTGCTTCTATCAGTTCCAAATTTTGCTGTTGAATGCGGCGACTTTGCTTTTCTAATTCTGCTTGCTGGCGAAGTAAGAGCTGATTTTGTAAGTCTAAAAGTAGTTCCTGTTTTTGCTTAATTTCGATCGCCTGGGCGCTATGAATCGCGATCGCAACTTCTCTTCCGATCGTCCCGAGCAGTTGCATAGTTGCATCGTCAATGGCTTGGCTATCTTGCCAATTACCGATCGCCAACACCCCCAAACGCCCTGTGGGCAAAGACTCGATCGCCACTGCACAGGCCGCCGGCACTTCTGCGCCGGACTCCTGGGATGACAATTGAGACTTTCCTGTAGCAAAGGCTTGGGATAGCAGGGCATCTTGCACGTACAGGGTTTTACCCCCAGCAAATTTTTCCGCCCCAGTGACTGCACTTAACAAGAGGCTGTGGTTATCGTCGCAGTTGGGGATGGCCACCAAGCAAAATTGAGCCTCGGCGATCGTCTCAACTACCGCATCCGCTATGGCTTGGAACAGTTCGCACAGGCTTCCCGCCGGCTGATGCAACAGATTTGTAAACCGTTCCACAACTTGCAAATGGTGCTGCTGCGCATCTTTAGCCACGCTGGTTGCATTCAAGTTTTCTGCTGTCTCGCTAGCTTTGGAGTCCGGCAAATTCTTGAGAGATGATGGTTCTGCTTCCAGCCTGTCTTGAGTTTGCTTGAACCCATCTATATCTGTATAGGTTCCCACCCACTCTAAAACTCCGTCGCCGAGGGTGGGGACGCGGGAAAATTTGGCTAGGTTCCATCGGTAAATACCCGATCGCGTCCTGAGCCGCAATTCTATTTTATAACTGGAGTCTAGGCTCACAGTCTGCCCCGATCGCCAGGGGAAGCGAGCTCTGTCTTCTGGATGAACTGACTCCAGATAGCCGAAATCCAAGGCTGCTGTGGCGGGTACTCCTGTATACTCTTCCCAGGCACGGTTCAAATAAGTCACCGCCCCATCAGCATTTGCTTGCCAAACTATGTGAGGAATGGTCTTCAGGGGGCGATCGAGCTGATGCTCCCCATAGTTAACAGGTGGTTGCCCTGGTGTTATTTCCGCTGCCCTATGGGAACTTTCCCTGTCGGAAAAGTCCGAGGAAAAAGAGTGCTTTCCGTAATAGTGAGTCATAATTACATTTTATAAATAAGAGTCTAGGGTTAGCGCTAAAACCAAATTAATAGTCCGGCTGCTAGCTCCATCAATTTTGATTGCGTTACTGCATCAAAGGTTTTTATATATTAAATTTATCCACTCACGGAACTGTTTACATCTATCAAGGGGCGGACAAAGGGATAATTTAATCAGACAGTAAAAACGAGGAGAGCCTACCTGTCCCCATAGGGTGAATCAGAGGGTGCAGCCAAATTACTTAACAATTAATTTGCAATTGTGCAATTCCATGAGTATGCTGGAACAAGATAGGCGATCGGGCTAACCCGATGGTCGATCGCATTCTCAAATCGAGTCTGTTAGCTGAGTCATTTGGCTATATTTAAAAATTTCAGCAGGGCATTAGAAACAAAATGAGTAAAATTCGCGTTGCTTTGATTGAAGACCATGACCTGACGAGAGTTGGTATCCGTACAGCTTTACAACAGAGTGATACCATAGAAGTTGTGGGGGATGCCGCGAATGCGACAGAGGGATTGAAACTGCTTGAGTCTTCCAAACCTGACGTGGCAATTGTAGATATTGGGTTGCCGGATTTTGACGGAATTGAACTGACCCAAAAGTTCAAAAAAGCGATCGTTGCAGACTCCGATCCAGACACAAAGGTTTTGATTCTGACTTTTCAGGACAATGAACAAGAAGTCCTCGCAGCTTTTGCCGCCGGAGCTGACTCTTACTGCATGAAAGATATCAGTTTTGACCAGTTGTTAGATGTAGTCAAAGTAACTCACGAAGGTCAGTCTTGGATTGACCCGGCGATCGCTCGCATAGTCCTGAAACAAGCTCGCACTAAGGAGTCTGCCCCGGAAGAACAAAAATCTGAGGGTAAAAAAGTTACAATTAAAGCTGCGGAACCAGAGTTTACTCACATTATTGAAACTTACCCTTTGACGGGGCGGGAATTAGAAGTTTTGGAGCTAATTGTGCAGGGCTATAGTAATGCTGCTATTGCGGAAAAACTTTACATTACTGTGGGCACTGTCAAAACTCATGTCCGCAATATTTTGAACAAATTGTGCGCTGATGACCGGACTCAAGCTGCTGTTCTCGCCCTTCGTTCTGGCTTGGTTGGATGAAGAGTAATTGGTCTTAAGTAGGTCATTTTAATTAAACGTAAAAGACTGCTATTAGAAGACCCCGACTTGTTTAATCAGTCGGGGTTATGCGTATTATTTTTTTTGGCACTGCGGTTATTTAATACTTAACTATAAACAAGAGGAATTAGGGTCAAAAACCCTGTCGCTCTCAAAAATAGAAGATTCTCAAATAAAAATTTACGAATCAAAGCGGTTGCGGGTGACTACCTGTCTAAGTCATGAACAATTGTCACGCATCTATCCCTGTGCATAACTTTAAATTCATACTTTTTTGAGTAAATACACCTTAAGATAGATGCGGAATAATTACTAATACAATAAACCAAGAGGGAAGAGGGTGCTTCGACGGAGTTGAGCCTGCCCTTCGACCCTTCGACCCTTCGACTTCGCTCAGGAAGGGAATCACACTGTCAACTGTTAACTGTCAATTGTCAACACTTATTGCTAATTGCATTTGGGACTACAAGTCAATTTCCATTCTCTATTTTCCATGCACAATTCGGTTGTAGCTATCACAGATAGTGGCTTGCTAAAGAAGTAACCTTGAGCCATATCGCACTTGAGGGAATGCAAAAATTCCAACTGTTCATGGGTTTCCACTCCCTCAGCAATTACTTCTAAATTCAATCCTTGTCCCAAGGCGATCGCCACTTTCACAATAGCAGCACCGCTGGCACCATTCATCAAATCTGCCACGAAGGAGCGATCGATTTTTAAATTGTTGAGTGGTAGGTGTTTGAGAGACCACAAAGAAGAATAACCAGTCCCAAAATCGTCAAGAGAAATCCGAATTCCCATTTGCTGCAACTGCTGCAATACAGACACCGTAAATTTCACATCTGTCATGGCAATGGTTTCGGTTATTTCTACTTCCAAATACTCTGGAGCTAGGCCAGTTTCCGACAAGATTTTAGCGATTGTTTGTACTGTGTTATGTTGCTGAAACTGACGGGCCGATAAATTTACAGCTACCCGCATCGGTGGGAGTCCCATTAACTGCCATTCTCGATTTTGAAGACAAGCAGTTCGCATCACCCATTCGTCAATCTGGCAGATTAATCCTGTTTCCTCAGCTAAGGGAATAAATCGATCTGGACCCATCAACCCGCGATCGGGATGCTCCCAACGAACTAAAGCTTCTAGGGCGACTATTTTGCCACTATTTATATCTATTTGTGGCTGGTAGTATAGCAAAAATTCGGAATTTTCTATGGCTCGGTAAAGATTATTTTCTAATACCAGACGCTCCGATGCTTTGTTGCCGATCGCTCTGGTATAAAACTGATAATTATTCCGACCTTTCTGTTTCGCTTTGTACATAGCAGCATCGGCGTTTTTCAGCAAAGTTTCGGCATCTTCCCCGTCGTAGGGAGCCAAAGCAATTCCCAAGCTGGCTTTGATATAAAGTTGCTGATCCTCAAAGTAAAAAGGAGTACATAAACTTTGGAGAATCTGCTGGCAAGTATCAATGGCATCCTGGGCACTACTAATATTGTACAGCAGTAAAGTAAATTCATCTCCGCCCCAACGGGCAATGGAATCGCCCACGCGCAAACAGTTGGTTAAGCGCCAAGATACTGCTTGGAGTAACTGGTCGCCTACAGCATGACCGAGGGTGTCGTTAACATTTTTAAAACCATCCAAATCAAGAAATATCACGGCCAACATTTCGGTGTTTTGGTGAGCGTTAACTATCGCTAGGGACAGTTGTTCGTTAAACAGTAATTTATTAGCTAAACCTGTTAGTTGGTCGTGGGAAGCTTGATGTCGAATCATTGCTTCTACGCGCCTTTGCATTGCCGCCATATAAAGATGAGTTGCCAAGGATTTTGCTAGCTTCAGTTCATCAGCTTTCCAGTTTCTACCTTGTTGTTTTTTTATTTCTTTCCAGGCTGCAAATGACTTTCTGGGACGGTCGTTTCTGGCTTCGGAGTCACACTGGCCAGCCCATAAAGTTTCTGTTTCTATTTCACTGCGAAAGATGGTAAGACACCCGATGCACTGATCTCGATATTGCAGTGGCACTGCCAGCATTGACCGGATAGAAACTTCCAGAAAAGATGAAGATAAAGATTTTACTTGAGGTGCTTTAGAAATATCGGAAAAAGCATATATATTGGGAATTATATAATTAGTAATTGTTAAACCGCTTTCCTGGTATTTATCTCTTTCACTATCTGGAAAAATTACCGATTTTTCGGGATTAATCTCCTCATTTATTTCTCCTATTAATGATGATTGTTTTACACCCATAATCTCTTGCCAAAACTGGCTGTTTTCTATTTCTAAATGCTGTGGCTGTTGACCGCAGGTATAAAGTTCCGCTGGCCAATTCACTCCTTCGGGGGCAATGTACAATCTACCGCCACAACCTGCTAAAGATTTGACGGTTTGTTCTAGGACTGTGTGTCTAATTTCTGTCAATTCTAGGGGTGAGTGGAGCAAACTGCTAATTTGGTTCACAATGGCTTCATCCCTAGCTTGATGTCGAGCTTGACTGAGTAGAAAAGATTGGGCGATCGCAATTGACAGTTGATCCACAAGCAATTGCACAATTTTTAATTCTCGATCGCTAAACCGTTTCGGTTGCGTGTGATGACAAGCCAAGATCCCCCAAAGCTGATTGTGATGCAAAATCGGCACTGTGAGGGAAGAATAGACACCCATCGTCCTCAGATACTCTATGTGACAGGGGTCTACCTTAGCATAGCGAATATCTTCAGCAGCTAAAGTTTTGCCTGTTTCGGGACAATCTAATCGATTAATTGTTTGATGATTCAATCCGACATCTATAATTACTCGCTGTCTAGCTTTGACAAACATTTCGCGAGCGCTTTTGGGAATGTCGGTTGCTGGAAAATGTAAGCCCAGCAATGATGGCAAATTATTATCCTTAATCGACTCAGCAATTACCTCACCGCTGCCATCAGGTTCAAACCGATAAATTTTTACCCGATCGCTCTCTAACAAGTTACCGAGTTCTTTTACGGTTGTCATCAAAATCTCTTGCAGTTCTAAAGAGTGTCGGATGCGAGTAGTAATTCGGTTGAGTAAACTCTCCTGTTCCACAGCAGATCTGGACATTTTTATAATTTTTTTACGAGCCATCTTGTTTGATCCCCAACCCTGATAATAGCATTTTTGCGAGCTATTATCCTAACTCGCACTCTATTACAGAATATAACAATTTAAGCAATATAAGCAATATGGAAAGGAACGAGACTACAGCCTCATCCTTGAAAATAGATAAAAATATAGCCTTTCTCACTTAGGTGAGATAGAGCAGGTCTTGGGTAAGAGGTAATGGTGAGGCGCGTACTTTACTTTCTTGAGAAAGACTATAATCTCGTTTAAACCTCGGAATTTACGGAAGTGGAAAACTTGGCATTTATAGATAACGCTTTCGGCCTTTGGCTGGCATACTTTACAAGGCAATGGCATCGATGTTGAGTTAAATTTATGTTATAGGATAAGTAAAATTACACAGAAACTGCCTGAGTCGGCATTTATGAATTACCCCAACTGGAATCTGAATTTAGAATATTCGTTTGCTAAGCGCGATCGACTGCTGGTTGAGAAACGTCCCTTAGTCTTAGCTATAGACGACAATCACGACAACTTAGAGCTGCTAGCACAAATACTCGATTTATTTGGTTACGAGTGCGTCAGAGCCCTAGACGGTCGCACAGCTCTTTCAGTAGCAGTTTCCCGACCTCCCGACCTAATTTTGCTAGACATTTGTTTACCGGATATCGACGGTATAGAACTGATGAGCCGTTTCAAGCAAAATCCACAATTAAGAAATATTCCGATTATTGCTGTCACAGCATTAGCAAAAACCGAAGACCGCGATCGGATTTTGCAAGCCGGCTGCGTTGCATATATTTCCAAACCTTTTGATATCGATCGATTAGAAATAACTATCCATCGCTATCTCAATTAGAACGAGAACCTGATTGGAAAGGCTGTTTTAGGAGAAAAAATGTAGTCAAACGCACCAAGAAATATGGAACCACTGATTTATGAAAATATATTTAACTTTTGATAAGGTAATAAATAGTGGCGACATTTTAATAAATGTAACTTGAGGAACATTTTTCAAATCATAAAACCAATACGGTAGAAAGATGTTATTCGATCCAGAAAGAGGGAGAATCAGCGTGTATTTATAGAGCCAAGGGAAAACCGCAAACTTAATGCTGGATTAAACGGTAATTTCCTGCGTAAAATCGACTTCGCACGAGACCATACTATGGAGTGTTAGATATGCTGAAACAAATGTGCTGGTTGCCCAGATTGGGAAGCAATGGAGAAAAAATATTACACCTACGCACTGAACCCCGCCAACCGTGGCGACCTTATACAGCTTTTCCACAGTACGCTGCATCGGACTACCTAGAACCGGATGGTTCTAAAGGGTGGGCAACATTTCAGAAGCTGAAAACTCAAGGCTGGAATTTACTAGCGAGCGAGGGGGAGCAGTCCGATTTCGGCGAACAAAAAACTGCTTGAAAATTAGAAGTTATGAGTTATCAATTTAACTCATAACTTTTTGGATCTTGCATTTAATTAGGTGGACTTACTTAACGCCTTTGAGAGTCCCTTTGTGGTCTTAATCAAGAATCCCCCCGATTCATCGGTGGGGAGTATCAACTACAATCGCCACAACAATTTATAATTCGTCCCATACCCGATTACCAATTACTGATTCCGATGTCTTTAAAATCTATTAGCATTCCACCGAGCACGGATCGCCCACCAGTGGGTATGATTGTCGCTTTGCACGGATGGGGTGCCAATGCTCGCGATTTGACTTCTTTAGCGCCGGCCTTCAATTTACCAGACTATGAGTTTGTGTTTGCCGATGCCCCTTTTGCCCACCCCCAAGTACCCGGTGGCAAAATGTGGTATGACCTTCAAGGTAATGACTCTAAGGGATTGATCGAAAGTCGGCGATTGCTAACAGAATTTTTATTGTCTTTAGAAAGCAGTACGGGTGTGCCTTTGTCTAAGACGATTTTAGGTGGCTTTTCTCAAGGTGGGGCGATGACTCTGGATGTGGGATTAACTTTGCCTCTGGCTGGTTTAATTTGTTTGAGTGGTTATTTGCACTCTCAGTCGCCTGTTGCTCTTAGCGTATTGCCACCTGTTTTAATCGTACACGGGACTCAAGATAATATTGTCCCTGTGAGTGCGGCAGTGCGATCGCGCGATACTTTCACGGATTGGGGGGCGTCGGTGCAGTACCACGAATTTCCCATGGGACACGAGATTCAACCACAAGTTGTAGATCTAATGCGAAGTTTTGTTCTAGAAACTGTGTCTAAATCGGATTAAAGGCTTAGGATATAGTATGGCGGAAATCTCGGGGACGGAATAAAGATGAAAACTTTAACCAAAGCATCGCGCGATATTGCTGTACTTACTTCGGAGGATGTGGCACAATTGGCCGATCGTCTAGAAGTGGACGATTACACAGATCCTTTTGAGGGATTGAACGATTGGCATTTGCTGCGATCGCTTGCGTTTCAGCGCCCGGAGTTGGTTGAGCCTTATCTTCACCTTCTGGACATGGAAGCCTACGACGAAGCATAGCCTCAAAAATAGCAAAAATCTCAGCAAGTTTTAGGAGAAGGTTAGCCACAGATTTGGTAGCCAATTTATATAGATGAGTTAGGGATTTTTGTCTCTGCCGATCTTGACTTTCTCCTAATTCTTTTTTATTCAAAAAGATATGAAGGGCACACGAGTTTTAATTGGCGTTAGTGGCGGGATTGCAGCTTACAAAGTTTGTGAAGTAGTTTCAACTTTAGCCAAGTCGGGAGTTGAAGTCAGAGCTATTCTGACTGATGCGGCTCAAGAGTTCGTCACGCCCTTGACTTTTGCTACTCTCTGTCGCCAAGCTGCTTTTACTGACAAAGATTTCTGGGAAGCTAGTCACGGACGCCCTTTGCACATTCAACTGGCGGAATGGGCATCGGTTTTTGCGATCGCTCCTCTAACAGCGAATAGTTTGGCTAAGTTGGCGGGGGGTTTTGCGGATAATTTACTCACAAATACGGTACTTGCTTCTCAGTGTCCAATTTTGTTGGTACCGGCGATGAATACTGATATGTGGGAACAGCCGGCGGTGCAGCGAAATTGGCGCGACATATTGACAGATGGGCGATATCATGGTATGTCGCCTGGGGCGGGACTGCTGGCGTGCGATCGCGTGGGTGCGGGCCGGATGGCAGAACCAAGTGAGATTGTGGCTCACATAGAATCATTGTTGTATACTAAGGGCGATCGAGATTTAGCTGGTAAACGGGTGTTGATCGGTGCGGGAGGTACGCGGGAACACCTCGATCCGGTGAGGTTTATCGGCAATCCTTCCACTGGTAAAATGGGCATAGCTCTGGCGCGGGCTGCACAGCACCGAGGTGCGACCGTCACTCTGGTACATAGTATAAGTGGCGATTTATCATTGCCCGGTGTCAGGTCGATCGCCCTCACGAGTGCAGCAGAAATGCGACAAGGGATGCTGGAATGTTTTCCCGATGCGGATTTGACGGTGATGGCGGCGGCGGTGGCTGATGTGAAACCGACGGAGTACCATAGTCAGAAATTGCCCAAGCGATCGCTCCCGGATGCTTTAGCGTTGACAGCGGTACCGGATATTGTGGCAGAGTTGGGAACATTGAAACAGCCACATCAAAAACTAATCGGGTTTGCCGCACAAACAGGTGATATTGTCAAGCCAGCTTGGGAAAAATTGCGGGCCAAGAAATTGGATGTAATTGCGGCAAATCCGATCGACAAAATAGCCTCCGGTTTTGGTAGCAATACCAATCAAGCAATTTTGATAAATGCCGCCGGAAAGCAAGTGGAAATAGCACCTTGCAGTAAATTAGAAATGGCCCATCGCTTGTTTGACTTTGCCCTGGAAGGATAAATAGCGGATTTAGCAATATCTATGAGCCCAAAATAAATTGGGCGATCGCAGCAGCCACCCCGTCTTCCTCGACATCCGGCGCCACCCAGTTAGCACCAGCTTTCACCTCCGAGGGAGCGTTACCCATCGCTACGCCTACGCCCGCATAGGATATCATTTCCACATCATTGAAATTGTCGCCGATCGCCATCACATTCTCTGGCTGCAAACCCAACAAATCCTCCGCGATGTACTGCACTGCGGCTCCCTTGTTAACCAAAGGGTGAGTAGCTTCAAAAAAAGTGGCAACCGATCGAGTCAAATAAAGTTCTGCTGGTGTGTAGCGTTCTCGCATACTGCTGAGTAAGCCATCGAGTACCCCCGGATTTTCGCACAAAGCCAAAACTTTCGTCGGCTCACCCGGAATATTTCGGCGCAAGTCTGTAATAGCAATTGGTTGAATACCCGATCGTTCTGCGTAAAGTTTGGTGGCGGCGGTAATTTCCGGTACGTAAAGTTGGTCGTTGATGTAAAAATTTACGGAAAGGAGCGATCGTAAATCTGGTTCTTCAAAATGTTCCAACAATTCCAAAGCTGTTTGTTTCGACAATGGCTGGTGGCGGAGCATTTTTTGACTAGCGGGATCTTGAATCCAGGCACCTTGGTAAGAAATCAACGGTAAAGTTGAGCCGATATCCCGGTGAAAGCGCAAAGCCGATCGATACATTCTACCAGTAGCCACGGCAACTTGCACTCCCCGCGACTGAGCGGCGAAAATAGCCTGCTTCACTGCTTCTCGGATGTTATTGGATTTACCTGCGATCGTACCATCGATATCGACTACCAGTAGTTTAATGTCTGCACCGCTAGAGACTGGATTTGAGGTCATTATATTCTGCATAGTTGTTTTTTGATTTTAGCTTGAGATTTTCCCGAACCAGTTTATTTTTGCACTGTGGCGATCGGCAAGTGCAGTTTCGGCTTGTTTGAAGGCTAAAATGTAGATTAGGAATTCCACAGAGCATCTATCTATAGTTTTTTCCAGGGCGATCGCTCCGTAATTTCCCTTAGATATTGGGATATTACATGACTTATACAGACAAGCCACTCAATTTTTCAACTCTATTAAATGCCGAATTAAGGGATTTTAATTTCATGAATTATCAGGATAATTACAGCTTGTTAGCAGCCGAACAAGCTAGCAAAATCGGCAACATCCTCGAAGCCATGAAATCTTACGACTTGGCAATTCAAGAAGCAGAACAAAATGGGGATATCCACGGACAAGCATTAGCAGCAGAATTAGCAGGACTGTTTTATCTCTCATTAGGAATCCCGAAAATTGCGCAAATTTACTTAACAGAATCCCACTCTTGCTATCAGCACTTTGGTGCCCAAGACCAAGCAGCGATTTTAGAATCAAAATACCCAAACTTGATAAATAATCTGGGATATTTAAATAAAAACATCAACATCAACAATGGGCTAGATACTCATCAAAATCTAGAACAGTTAGTACAAGAGAGAACCTCGGAACTTTCCCAAACTTTAGAATACTTAAAAGCCACCCAAAATCAACTCGTAGAATCAGAAAAAATGGCCGCCCTTGGAGGGTTAGTGGCTGGTATTGCCCACGAAATCAACACTCCCATAGGCATTGGCATCGCCGCCGCCTCACTCCTAGCCGAAAAAGTTACAAAATTTTGCGATATTTACAGCAACGGTCAGATTAAACGCTCTGAGTTAGAAAAGTTTCTGGATACTGCATTGCAAAGTAGTAATATGATATTGGCTAACCTCACGCGGGCGGCAGACTTGATCCATAGCTTTAAAGAAGTGGCAGTCGATCAGTCCAGTGAATTAAAACGAACTTTTCCCGTAAAAAAATATCTAGAGGAAATACTGACATCTTTAACACCAAAACTCAGAACAACTAAACACAAAGTAAAGATTAATTGCCCTGACAATATTTTACTGGATAGCTATCCTGGCGTGTTCTGTCAAATTGTAACCAATCTGATAATGAACTCCCTACTTCACGCTTACGACCCAAACGACGAAGGAGCGATCGCCTTTGACTTGCAACTAGAGGGCGATCTGTTAGTATTTGAATATACTGATGATGGCAAAGGAATTTCTCCCGACAATCTCAGTAAAATTTTTCAACCCTTCTTTACCACCAAAAGAGGTCAGGGCGGCACTGGATTGGGATTACACATTATTTACAATTTAGTGCATCAAAAACTTCAAGGCACAATTCAATGCCAAAGTCAACTAGGTTGTGGCACAAAATTTTTGATTAAAATTCCAACATAAATTGCTAATTAGCTAGGCTAAAGCAGTCATCAAATAATATTCAGGAGTAGGAACAATGTCAGAAGCTAGTCAAAAACTATTGGATGCTGACGACGAAAATTTAATATTTATCGAGGAAGATGAGCGGGAAGAAAAAACTATAGAATCCAGTTGGAAAGTATTAATTGTAGATGACGAAATAGAGATTCACCATATTACAAAACTAGCATTAAAAGACTTTACATTTGAAAATAAATTAATCAGCTTTGTCAGTGCTTACTCAGGCAAAGAAGCCAAGGAAATCATTAAAGAAAATCAGGACATAGCATTGATTTTGCTCGATGTCGTTATGGAAACAGAAGAAGCAGGCTTAGAAGTAGTTAAATACATCCGCGATATTTTAGACAATCAAATAGTGCGGATTATTTTACGCACTGGACAGCCAGGACAAGTACCAGAAGATGTCGTCATTGTTAGCTATGATATCAATGATTACAAAACCAAAACCGAATTGACAAATAAAAAATTATTTACCACAGTAGTCACTGCATTGAGAGCATTTAGTTCGCTGAATCAAATCGAGTCCAGCAAAAGCGAACTGGAAAAAATTGCCGCAGCCTCCGCTCGTTTTGTCCCCCGCGAATTCTTGAAATTTCTCAAAAGAGAAAGCATCGTTGATGCGAGATTGGGAGACTCTGTGCAAGCAGAAATGACGATTATGTTTGCCGACATTCGCTCATTTACCAGTTTGTCAGAAAGTATGTCTCCCAGAGATAATTTTGATTTTATTAACTCTTACTTAACTAGAGTTGGACCAGTAATTCGCCAGTACAATGGGTTTATAGACAAATATCTGGGCGACGGTATTATGGCTTTGTTTCCCAATCGCCCAGAAGATGCCGTCCAAGCAGCAATTGAGATGCAGCAGCAAGTTAAAATTTATAATAAACACAGGCAAAATAGTGGCTATCAACCTATTTCCATCGGCATTGGTTTGCATACTGGAACTTTAATGTTAGGTACGATTGGCGAAGCGGAACGCATGGAAAGTACGGTGATTTCCGATGCAGTGAATTTAGCCTCCCGCGTGGAAGGATTGACAAAGCTTTACGGAGTTGGTATTGTAGCTAGCGTCCAAACTCTTTGTCGGATAGACGACCCCCAACATTATAAGTGCCGATTTCTCGATCGCGTGCAAGTCAAAGGAAAACAAACCCCTGTGGCTGTCTTTGAAATCTACGACGGCGATTCAGATACAATGATCGAACTAAAAACACAAACCCAAACTTATTTTGAACAGGGAATTTTTTTTCATTACCAGCAACAATTCGCCCAAGCAAGACAAATGTTTTTGCGCGTCTTGCAGGTAAATAAACAAGACAAAGCAGCACAATTTTATGCAGAACGCTGCGATACGTTGATGAAAAATGGGGTAATTTTGACTGTGGAAGGGATAGAGATATAGGGAATTGGGAATTGGGAATTGGGCATAGGTGTCAACTTAAGCTTAAAAGCATGGTGTGTACCTACTCTCCTCTCTAGAGGGCAGAGATCCGACACACCCCCAGCCCCTCTCTAGAGGGGAGCTAGATCCGGTTCCCCTCCAGGGAGGGGCTAGGGGTGGGTCTCCAGGGAGGGGCTAGATCCGGTTCCCCTCCAGGGAGGGGCGAGGGGTGGGTCTCCATGGAGGGGCTAGATCCGGTTCCCCTCCTGGGAGGGGCTAGGGGTGGGTCTCCTGGGAGGGGCTAGATCCGGTTCCCCTCCTGGG
>RDXH01000346.1 GCA_004292745.1 Oscillatoriales cyanobacterium
TTACAATTTTTGCACTGGCCAAAAGCCGCCAAAACTGGATGTTCGGATTTTGGATGCTGGCTGCGGCACGGGTTCGAGTACGGATTATCTGATTCACCTCAATCCTGAAGCGTCGGTGACGGCGATCGACCTTAGTTCCGGTGCTTTGAAGGTAGCACAAGAACGCTGTAGGCGATCGGGCGCGCGCGAAGCCGATTTTAGTCACCGCAGCTTGTACGATGCGGATAAACTAGAAGGCGAGTTTGATTTGATCAACTGCGTCGGCGTGTTGCATCATTTGCCCGATCCGATTCGGGGCATTCAATCCCTGGCGGCAAAGTTGGCTCCTGGTGGATTGATGCACATTTTTGTTTATGCTGAATTGGGCCGTTGGGAAATTCAATTGATGCAAAGGGCGATCGCCCTGCTCCAAGGAACTCAAAAAGGCGACTATCCCGATGGTGTCAAAGTCGGCCGTCAAATCTTTGCTTCCCTACCAGAAAACAACCGCCTTGTCAAGTACGAAAAACAGCGTTGGGCCGGAGAAAATCAGCGAGACGAATGTTTTGCGGATATGTACGTTCACCCGCAGGAAATTGACTACAATATTGAGACTTTATTCGAGTTAATTGACGCTTCGGGATTGGAATTTATCGGTTTCTCAAATCCGGGATATTGGCAATTAGAAAGACTTTTGGGGAAAGCGCCGGAATTGATAGAAAGAGCTCAGGGTTTGACAGAACGGGAGCTTTATCGATTAATTGAATTGTTGGATACGGAAATCACTCATTACGAGTTTTTCTTGGGTAAAAAGCCTGTTAATAAGATTGATTGGTCGGACGACAAGGCACTTTTGGCGGCAATTCCAGAGTTGAGTGTTTGTATGCACGGTTGGCCGAGTCAACAAGTGTTTGATTGCAACTACCAATTGGTCAATTTGTCAAGTGCCGAGTTTGAGTTTTTGCAAGCTTGTTCACCCCCCCCAGACAGGGCGGGCACGGGGGCACCGCCCCTACAAGGTGGTGGGAAGACTGTGGGGGAGATTTTGGCGGATGTTGAGGTGGGATTGGATGAAGTGCGATCGATCT
Source organism: Oscillatoriales cyanobacterium (assembly GCA_004292745.1). Classification (GTDB taxonomy): domain Bacteria; phylum Cyanobacteriota; class Cyanobacteriia; order Cyanobacteriales; family Microcoleaceae; genus Microcoleus; species Microcoleus anatoxicus. Next base: position 1,068 of record RDXH01000346.1, read on the forward strand.
TATCAAAACAGCTAATATTGCTGACGCCTAGTTGAGTCGTAGGGTGCGTCAGTTGCCGTTATTTTCGCTAAAAATCGACAATCTACGAACTGACGCACCCTACAAGTTTCAGTTACTTTATAGCGTTTTTTAATTATTTGAACGAACCGCGAAGACGCGAAGAGCGCGAAGCAAGAACAGCATCTTCTTCTTTCTCTTCCTTCGTGTGCTTCGTGCCTTCGCGGTTCGTTTAATCTTACTCCATTACAGAATCCAGCTAAAATCCCAAATCCCAAATGGATTGACACAGGCCCCCAAATGTGGATACGCTTTGAAGTTAGAGGTTGCTTTGCTTGTAAAGGAAGTAGCCCGCGTCGCCCAAAAATCTAGTTGCACTGCCCAAAGCTGCTGGTAACAGCAATGGACAGCTAACCGCCAAACTGGTACTAGCAGTCTGGAGGCTAACGGAGTATCTTAACATCCTCTGTAGCCGCCCTGCTATGTGTTGAAATGCGGGGCGGCTGGGTTTTTGGGTTTTTCTAGAAAACCCAAAACCAGGAGAACATATTATGTCACAGGAATTATTGCCTGACGATAACGAATCCGTTAGCGAAGCCCTCGAAGAGGATCGCCCAAATGACGACTCAGCAGCAGAATCCGAACAGGATGTGGTGTGTGTAACAATCACAGGTTCGCCCCAGGCTGTCAGGGAAACCATACTCACTTTGTACCGTCTGGGATTTGCCGAAGTCGGCGATTGGAGTCCCGTACAACGTGCAGCTAATCCGAAGCAAGTGATGAGTGTGCTGATTCGCCGTCGGAAGCGCAAAGCCTAGGTGTTTGCTCGTTCCCAGGCTAGAGCCTGGGAACCAGTTAAGAAGACCAACAAATATCAGGCACGTTACTTTACTAAATCAGGATAAGAGCATATCTTAATTTAGAGGCTGAAACCCCTTTAAAAAAGCTAGGCGGGGATAGGCACATTTCCCCGCCTAAGCCCTGTAACCATTGGAAAACTGATGTTGTGTTACATAAACACTTTATGTGTTATGTTAACTTTTGAATAGTTGAGAGGCATTATGGGAGAAGCAAAACGCAGAAAAGAAGCGCAAGCGCGTGGTTTTGGAAAAACCTCTAAAACACCACAAATCACAACATCCTCTAACATTTTTTATAGGACTCTTCACCAAATTTCAGAAATTGAAGATGTTGAGTTTCAACAAAATCGTGAAAAATCACCATATTTGGCGTTACTGTGGTCTGCTCTGGTTACTTTTCATAATCATATTGACAATTACACATTATTAGAAATTGTAGATTTTTGGCAAAAATACTGGGAAAAAGCTGCATATTTATTAGGTGAAATAGAACTTAGCGAGCATCCACATCTAATATGGATCAGTAATATAAAAACCATGAGATTAATGATTTTAAAAAACTTAGAAAAATCTTTAAAAAACGATAACCAATATTTTTTAGAACATGGAACAACACTTTTTTCATCTATGGCTGAAACGACAATAGAAGTAGCCCTGTCTATGTATCGACCCACCGATTGTATTATTTACTATGGGAAAAACTTAGTGGTTTATAAAGGGTACGATAGTATAGAACTACAAGGTGAATTAATGATAGCTGTTAAACACGTTATCGGATGCTGGAGTCTTTATCCTTTTCCACATACATTAAGTGTTCCTTTTTCTGATTACAAACAAGCTAAATTAGCATTGAAAAAATATCCTACATCATTGAAAGGTGAGTTAGTGCATTATCATTCTAGTAAACTTGCGAAATTATTGGGATTAACAATTAAGGGTAATTACGCCTATCTAATTAAATAACGTCGATCGGACTGCCGCCAATTTTGGAGTCTTATTGGTGGAAAACCCTACTAAATTCCGCAGACATCAAAGCCTGTCTTGCTTTTGCCGCAGACCATGAGAAAACTGATCCGCCTTGGCTACTTTCAACGTCAGGGTTTTTTTATCCCTACTTGCTCAAACCTGAAATCCTGACCTAAACAAACCAGGATTATTTGCAGTTATAATTACGCTTATTAGTACAAAATATTGCTTTATGGACTACCACGACATCATCACAATTGAACCGGGAAAACGCAGTGGCAAACCATGTATTCGGGGAATGCGAATCACCGTCTACGATATCTTAGAATATCTCGCAGGTGGCATGACGGAAGCAGAAATTCTGGAAGATTTTTCAGAACTAACTTCGGCAGACATCAAAGCCTGTCTTGCTTTTGTAGCGGATAGATACAATCCTGGACGCACTCCGACAAAGAAACCGGGTTTTTTACCTAATCTGTCGGTACAACCAAGTAATTT
>RDXH01000347.1 GCA_004292745.1 Oscillatoriales cyanobacterium
AATAGTGATAATTCCATTGGAGTGGCTTTCGTGAAAAATGCTGCTGACTATGATGCAGCTTTGCAGACAGCATTAACTCATTCAGATGAAGTGCTAGTAGAAAAATTCATTGAATTGGGTAGAGAAGTTCGCTGTGGAATTATCGTCAAAGCAGGTGAGTTAGTCTGTTTACCGCTAGAAGAGTATGCTCTAGATGCTGATACCAAACCGATTCGGAGTTATGCTGATAAGCTGAAACAAAATGATGATGGCAACTTGAGCTTGACCTCTAAAGATAGTACCAAATCGTGGATAGTTGACATCAGCGATCCGATTACGGAAAGGGTTTATGCTATGGCCAGAAAATGCCACATCGCTTTGGGCTGTCGCGATTATAGTCTATTTGATTTTCGCATCGACCCGCAGGGACAACCTTGGTTCTTGGAAGCGGGGCTTTACTGTTCTTTTGCTCAGAAAAGTGTGCTTTCTACTATGGCCAAAGCATCAGGAACTTCTCTGGATACTTTTTTTGAAAGTATGTTGCAAAATGCTTTCTAAAATAGGAACAGGACTTGTTGCCATCTTTGAGCAAGTAGGGTGCGTCGCCATCTATAATCTGCCAGTTATATCAAAGATCTCGCAGCGACGCACCCTACGGATCAACTTTCAGATTTAGCAAGTAGGGTGCAAGGTGATTTCAATTATCGATCGCAACGAGTCCTTTTGCCCGATGAGACTGTTGCAATTCCGGGCTTTCCCAATTTGTCCCTGGATTTGTCTTTGGTGTTTCCAGCCTAATTTAAAATTAGGGTGCAAAATGTATGAATTACTGTACTTGTTTGAAAAACAGGGCTTTGGAGTCGATCGCTATTTTTGGACAATGGCCCGATCGCAAATCTTTACAAATCTGTCGGTTTCCGCCCGATGGAAACTTGGATTGAGTGGGCTAAGACAGTGTAGCCCACTCAAGGTGACAGTTTTAGGATTGCTATAGCAATCCTAAATCATTTGTGTAATTCTTGTAGGGGCAAACCCCCCGTGGTTGCCCTACGGACGGCTAGGGTAGGCACGGGGGCACTACCCCTACAAGTCCTCATGAATCATTTAGGATTGCTATACGATCGAAGTGGACAGCAATCAGTGAGGGAACTTGCAGATAAACTTACGCAATTATTATATTTTTCCGCTATAGTGTTCAGATTATATGGGAGACTGGCTGCCCGATTTCTTCCGTCGCCAAGGAGTTGCGATCGTGACGGCTCGAAAAGCTCCTACTCTTATCCCACATTTGGCATCCTGAACTATGCTAGCTAACAAGTGTCACACAATTGGACTGATTGAAGTTCCAGCAACGGGACTATACGATGCAGAAGGCAATAATTGGACTTCTTTATATAGACATCGTTCTTTAATCAGCAAGCAAGTTTTAATCGCTGACTTGCAAGCAGGGGGATTTGATGCGCGATTGGTCAACCTCAGAGATGGGGATTATAGTCAAGAATTTGGGCAGATTTTCTGGAAAGGGATGACCTTGCGGAAAACTTATGTAGGTGGCGAAATTTTCGCTCTCGATCCTCACGCTTATGATGCCTGGGGAATTACAGTTAATTTCTCCCAAGACCGTCAAGTAAGCTGTATGATTGTTGAGCATCTTGCCAAAGGTGGTCGTCCCATTATCGTTGGGGGCTCTGATGCTGTCGCAGAACCGCAACACTACTTGCAGGCTGGAGCAGCAGCAGTAGTTCAGGATAAATCCGGTGCAGCTAATTGGGCTATTCTCGACTATGTACTCGGAAAAACCCCACGGGAAGAACTCACAGGGGTAATTCTCGCAGATGGTAGACAATTTGCCAGGAAGACTAAAGCTAAAAGTCCAGAAGATTGGACTCTACCCTCTGTGGAGGTGGCTAAAGAATGTTTAGGGGTACTACCAAATGTACAGGGAGTTGTGCCGATTGGTTCATTAGTGGCTGACATTGGTTGCGATCGCACCTGTGATTTTTGCATGACACCCACCTACGGCACTGGCTATCGCAGAATGACCCCAAAAACCGCCCTCAAATGGCTGGCTATTCAGAAAGAAGCGGGGGCTCGTTCGATCAATATCGGTTCCGATCAATTCCTCGCCCGTGGACTTTTTCCTGGGGGGCGAGAAGAAATCCTCGAAATTACCAATGGTGCGAGGGAGATGGGAATATCTCTCATGTGGCCTAATGGTTTAGAACTGCGGAAAGCCACGGTGGGACACGGACGCAACTACGACAATACCGATCTCAGCCCTGACGAAGAAGTTATTCAAGCACTGTTTGGCTGGGATGGCAAAGTCGGTTGTCCTTTAGCTTATATCCCTGCGGAACGTCCCGTTTTTGGGCGAGAATCATACAGTAAGTTGTTGCCGTGGCAAGAGCATTGTACGTTGATGAAATCTGTCGTCAGAACTGGTATACCTGTTATTGCTTATGGCATTATTATCGGGCTACCAGATGATGATGATGATAGCTTGTTACGTCTTGAGGAAGCGATCTCAGGACTCGTGGATGAACTCGTAGAGATTAACCCTGAATTGGAATTTCAGATTGCTGTGTATAGCATAGCCCCCTTGCCAGGAACTCCCCAATCCCACAACTTACGCAAGTTAGGTTTGTTGCAGTTTGAAGACTCTTGTGTTTGGGGAGGGCTATGGACACCGACTTGCAATACTCATCACCTTACTTACGAGCAGGTTTCCGATTGGCAAATTCGTCTATCTAAGATTCGCAGATCGAAGACTGAATTTACAAACTATAGCGGGGAATATTCAGGACTACTTAATAACTAACTTCGGGTTGAGACATCCATGACAATCAACTTTTCTTAATCAGCATTTTACGATCGGGCGAATGCACAACCCACAATCAAATTCACTCTTTGTGGAACAGGCATCTTGCCTGTGATTGATATTGGTGTCCGAATTTTATGCACGACAGACTCAGGTAATACATAATTCTGTCAGCGAAGAGAAGCGACTGACTAAAGTTTAGGCGCGGCATAGTCAACTAATGGTCTAAGTTGACTATGCCAGCAGCGCAAAAAAGCAATGGCAACTTCGTGAACGTATTAATTAACTTAAGAAGCTGATTAATGAAATAGCATCGCTTGTTGAGAAAAATCAGTAGTTTGTCTTCGGTGAACCGTTGAAACTCCCATATCAGCTACAGTCTAATTTGTCAATTATAGCATCTATCGTTGTGTCATCTTCTAGCTTTCGGCATACTAATCACCAGACAGAGGAAACCGCAACATGATCCAAACCATATCCAAAACAATCACGTTTGATGAGTTCGTTGCTTGGTATCCAGAGAACTCTGTCCATAAGTACGAACTACATAATGGAGTAATTGTTGAAATGCCTTTAGGACGCCGCTCCTTACCTTATTTCATCCCCAGCGACTGCCTGCTCAAACCCGTCCGCAACGAGGCGGGCTACCTGCCAGACGCAGTTGTCCTGGATGAAGCAGCTCTCGTCAACGAACCGCGCTGGGATAGGGAATCTATCATCACGATGGGGTCTTCGGTGCGACTGGCTGTAGAGGTCGTCAGTACCAACTGGCGGGACGATTACCATCTCAAATTCGCTGACTACGAAGAAATGGGCATCCCCGAATACTGGATTGTGGACTACCTCGGTTTGGGCGGCCGCAAGTTCATCGGTACTCCCAAACAACCCACACTATCGGTTTGCCAGTTGGTTGACGGCGAGTATCAGGTAAAACAGTTTAAGGGC
>RDXH01000348.1:0-3375 GCA_004292745.1 Oscillatoriales cyanobacterium
TGATTATTGGTTTTAATGGCGATCGGAATTTACGTTATATCTGCAAACAAAGCAATAGATATCTTACCGCCATTCGAGACTTTGTGCAAATGTACAAAATTTATACTCCTGGACGCATAAGAGCTCAGAAACCGGGTTTTTTCCCAAAATACTTGATTACAGCCATTAAATTTGGTAAAAAAACTGCTGGTTGAGCGAAGTCGAAACCCAGTTTATTTGCTCTAAGTGCGATCGTGAACTAATTTATCAACTTTATCCTGCAAAAAATCGGCATCTTGTCAAGCATATTGCTAAAAAATATGAGAATATTTTAATAACTAATTTTCCCTTTCAACCTCACATCTTGCACCACGATCAATAAGCCTTTTATGAACAGGCAAGATGCCTGTTCCACAAAGAGTGAATTTTCTTGTGGAACAGGCATCTTGCCTGTTGTTGATGTGGCGCAAGATGTGAATTCAACCCAACAACTGATCGAAGAGTGAATTTTCTTGTGGAACAGGCATCTTGCCTGTTGTTGACAATAGTGCAACATCTCACTTTAACCCAACAACTCATCAACAGCAACACTAAAACCCAGCAGCACTAACTGAGTGCTGATTACGTCACCAGAATTAAACGCTAACTTTTGAGTTTGAGTCATTATCATTATCCACCGACTTTCTGGAAAAACTATCCAAACTTCCCAACAACCAGAATCCAAATACTCTTGTGCTTTCAGAAAAATCTCTTCCGCAATATCAGTCGGAGAAACTATTTCAGCAACTAACAGCGGGCTTTGAGGAAAAGTAGGAACATCACCATATTGAGCAACAAGTTCAGAAGTCAGATAAGCCACATCCGGCCGTCGCACTCTCAGGTTAGTACGACAAGGAACCTCCGTATAGACTTCACCACCTTGTTCGCTAGAATCTTTGTAATTTCCCCAAGAACGATCTAGTCTAGATTGGATTCGACTGTGTTTTACTGTCATGCCATTTTTCTCCGCGATTTCCCCATCCACCCATTCCATATCGTCGGGGGGACTGGCCATAAAGTCTTCTAGAGAAACATTTTCTGATAAAACGGCTGCGACTACCATAGCCATTTACTCCCTTTTGCAGAATTTACTAAATTATAGCAATCTTTGGGAATTGGTAATGGGTAATTGGTAATTGGTAATGGGTAATGGGTAATGGGTAATGGGTAATTGAAGCTCACCCAATGCCCAATGCCCTATGCCCTATGCCCTATGCCCTATGCCCCATGCCCCATGCCCCATGCCCTATTACCAATTTAATCAATATCAATTTGATTCGGAGGCTTAGCTTGATTCCGATTATCATCCTTCAAAGTTTTGCGCCCCGACGAAGCATAATCCTTATACAAATCCACAAACATCTTTGTTAACTGCTGCAAAGAAAGTTGTTCCCCATTAACTTGAGCTTTCATATAAGCTTTCAGCACTTCAATGTAAGCCAAACCGAGAGCAAGGGTGAGAGTAGCCGCCGTTGCACCAGAGATAGCACCACCGACAATTGTACCCGCACCCGGAATCATTTTAATCAAATTAGTCACAATACTTCTACCAACAGCAGTCACCCCACCAGCACCGCTAATTGCAGACAGCATCGCCGAGATAAATCCCTTATCAAAGGGCATTCCAAAAATCACAGTAATATTCGCAATCATTGCCGTTTGCATCGTCATCAAAATTGGCGCATCAGCAAACGGTACAGGAGTTGCACCGATAATCGCAGAACCGGCAACATAGGCACTTAGATACTTAAATGCCATGTCCGATTTGAGTCCAATATTCGCAATTTGTTCTTTAACAAAGGCTTTTTTAGCTACTTCCGGTAGCAGTTGAAAAGTTGCATCGACCAACTTATCTAAACCGTGAGATTTTACTGTATAATCCTCATCAATCTCTTCCGGTTCCGCCATGACTGGGATAACTTGACTCACTGGCAAATTCATGTGTTCCAGTTGCTTGAAAAACTCGCTCGGTTTTTTCGATGTAGTTTGAGTCAGCACTAAAATAACTGGTACATCCATGATTTCCATTTCTCTTAGCCAGCCTTCCTCCACGGATTCTATGCGATTTGCGCCGTGATTGATGCAGTACCAGATGACGTGAATGTGTTCTTTGGGGTGGAGGAGTCTTTGGTCTTCAATGAGTTTAGCAACGTTTAATTGAATAATTTTAATTTGTTCGGCATTGAGTTCGAGTCCGGGAGTGTCGTAAACTGCGATCGGGCAATTTGGTTTGGTATATTGGCGGATACCTTGAGTGATGGGGCGGCCGACTCCAGTTTCTGCTAAGCGTTGGCGAAAAACAGCATTGATTAGGGTACTTTTGCCTACGCCTGTTTTACCGATGACTAAAACATTGCATTGTCCCACGTTATTTTCTGCGTCTTTGAAGGCGTCGTAACTATTGTTTAAAAGGTCGTCTAGGGAAAAGTCGTCTGACATGGTGGTTTCTAGAATGGTGGGATATTAAGTCTGGATTAAACATTCATTTTTAATTTTAATACCAATTTAATGGGTCGTTGCACAGATCTAGATCCCCCTAAATCCCCCTTAAGAAGGGGGACTTTGAGAAGAATCTTGTCCCCCCCTCCCACCAGGGGGGCTAGGGGGGATCAGATTCTATGCAGCCTCATAAAAAATTGGTATAAGACCACCGAATAGAATTCGGGGCTATACAAACGAAGTTAATGTTAAGCCCGCCGAATAGAATTCGGGGCTATACAAACGAAGTTAATGTTAAGCCCGCCGAATAGAATTCGGGGCTATACAAACGAAGTCCGCCTACGCGGACTGAGGAGTCTCAAAGATATTGTAGCAATTTGATTTCAGAACGGGTGGAACGCTTGGAGGAGACTTTTGGGTCGCGAATGTGGGATGAAAGGTTATATAATGTAGTTTAAGCTAGCAAGCGATCGGTACAGAGAAAGATATCTGATTCCATTATTCAATATTCTCAGGATTTTCAGACAGATCGCTGTCAGGCGGTAAAAAATCAGGATTAAGAACTTCTTCTTCAGTAAAGGGAGACTCTGGGGGAAATATCGCAATAGATAAACCGGTTTCACCTGCGGCTAGTTCTCTGGCATCTTGATAGGATTCATTAAAAATCTCTTCAAAAAAACGATATAAACTCGGACTGGTTTTGAAGGTATCTCGGATACGTTTACGATGTTCTATAATGGTGTAATGCCAACTATTTGTTCGTTTTTCTGGCTGATATTTATACTTAAGTAAGTGCATTAAAAGTACCCTCAAATTACTTTTTAAAGCATTTTTATCGCTTTTCCCCATACTTTCCAGTTCCTCTAGTAAGTTCTCTAAATCTATTTCGGCAAACTTTCCCTCTTTTAATAAGTTGAT
>RDXH01000348.1:3423-6962 GCA_004292745.1 Oscillatoriales cyanobacterium
TTTCTGATTTCATAATTTAGTTTAAGCTAGTAGGCGATCGACCTCGATGCTAAAACCTATCAGGATTTGTTGAGTGCTGGCGGTATCGCCGGATCTAAATGTGAATATTTGATTTTGATTCATCAGAAATATTAAACGACTTTCGGGAAAAACTAACCAGACTTCCTGACAGCTAGATGCTAAATATTCCTGTGCTTTGAGAAAGACATCTTCAGCAATATCGGTGGGTGAAACTATTTCGGCAATTAAGGGGAAACTTTGGGGTAAAGTGGCAAGATTGCCAAACTGTGCAACTAATTCTGGTGTGAGATAAGCGACATCGGGGCGGCGAATTTGTCGGTTTGTGCGGCAAGGAACCTCGACATAAGTTTCTCCACCTTGTCCGCTAGAATCTTTGTAATCTCCCCAGTAACGACTTAGCCTTGACTGAATTTTACCCGTCTTTAGTGTCATGCCATTTTTCTCCACAAGTTGGCCGTCTACCAATTCCATGCGATCGGGCGGATCGGCCATGAAGTCTTCTATGGTAAGATTATCCTGTAGGGCGGCAGTCGCGAGCAGAGCTGTTTCCTCGATTTTGGGTAGTTCGCTGGTAGTCGCGAGCATAGGTGTTTCCTCGATTTTAAATAGTGCGCTAATACTATTATCACTGATTCCGTGGGAATTGTTGGGGGCGATGGGTGCGGGAAATTGGTTTCAACTTAAGCCTGAAAGCCTTGATAAATTTCGTTTTTACCTAAGTCTAGATCCCCCTAAATCCCTTAAGAAGGGAGTAAGGTGTGAGTAGGGGTTGACGAAAGAGAAGACTCCTGTCCCCCCCTTCTTAAGGGGGGTTAGGGGGGATCTAGCCTTAATCGTCAAACAGCAGTCTGTGACTGGGTTTGACATTAAGTTGACACCTATGGGTGCGGGCAATTCCCTACGAGATAGCTTCGCCGCCTGTACTTTTATTTTGCTTTGTTTGACGGTAAAAAAGTTACAATATCGCTTAAAATTAAATCAGCAATTTGCGATCGCCCATCCCCCATGCCAAATCTCAACCTCAAGCCAACCCACCAACCTGTTAAAGCATATTACAATGCCCTGGGACAATTTGCGAAATTGGGGATATCTCACGAATTAGCAGTAAAGGATGCTTTTGCCGATTTGCTAAAGTCTTGCTGTCAGCAATTTGGGTGGACGCTGGTGCCCGAAAAAGAGATGAAAATCGGCAATAAGCGAATCAGAGTTGATGGGGAATTAGTGCGGGCCGACAGTCTCAGACACGGTATCTGGGAAGCAAAAGACACCCATGACAAGCTGGAACGCGAAGTTAAACAAAAATTTGCTGTTGGCTATCCCAAAGATAACATTATTTTTCAAGCACCGGAACGGGCAATTATTTGGCAAGGCGGCCAGCAACTCTGTGATGAAGATATCACAAAACCGCAATCCCTAGTCGATACGCTGAAGCTATTTTTTGAATACCGAACTCCCGCTATCGCCCAGTGGGAAGTCGCCGCCGCTGAATTTGGCAGCAGAGTCAAAGATTTAGCAGGAAAAATGATTAGTCTGATTGACGGACAACGCAAAACTAACAAAAGATTTATTCAAGCATTTAATGACTTTACCGCCGTCTGCCGCCAATCAATTAACCCCAATCTCTCCGAAGCTGCTGTCGAGGAAATGCTAATTCAGCACATCCTCACCGAACGCATTTTTCGCCGCATCTTTGATAACCAAGATTTTACCAACCGCAATATCATCGCTGTTGAAATCGAAAAAGTTATTAATGCTTTAACTTCTAAATCATTCAGTCGCGACCATTTCCTCGGAGAAGTTGACTATTTTTACCGTGCGTTAGAAGAAGCCGCCGCGACAATTGATGAATTTAGCGAAAAACAGCACTTTCTCAACACCATTTACGAGAAGTTTTTTCAAGGATTTGCCATCAAGGTTGCGGACACTCACGGCATCGTTTACACTCCTCAACCGATTGTGAATTTCATGGTCAAAAGTGTTGAGGATATTTTGCAAAAAGAGTTTGGCAAATCCTTAAGCGATAAAGGAGTGCATATCCTCGATCCTTTTGTGGGGACAGGGAATTTTATGATGCGGGTAATGCGGGAGATTCGGAAAACGGCACTACCGCAGAAATATGCTGACGAATTGCACTGCAATGAATTGATGTTACTGCCTTATTACATTGCTTCGATGAATATCGAACATGAGTATTTTGAGGCAACGGGGACTTATCAACCATTTGAAGGTATTTGTTTGGTTGATACTTTTTCTGACCAAAAAGTACAGCAACTTTCTTTGTTTACGGCGGTAGACCGCCGCGTTGCCGAAACTTATTCTAAAGACTCGAAAGCAACTAATAAAAATGCACTGTCAGATCCTTATGTGAAAGCGATTCGTTGGGCATCGGATAGAATTGGTGATGAGGGAATTGTAGCTCTTGTAACTAATAACAGCTTTGTCAATGATATTGCTTTTGATGGAATGAGAAAAAATTTAGCGAAAGATTTTAATAGCATTTATGTTTTAGACTTAAAAGGTAATGTCAGAAAAGACTCAATGCGTGAAGGCATAGCCATCGGAGAAAAACATACCATATTTGGTTTGGGAGCAATGGTGGGTATATCTGTAACATTTCTTGTCAAAAGGAAACAAACTGAAGGCTGTAAAATCTTTTATAATGAGGTGGATTGGAAAGCAACTAGGAAAGAAAAGTTTGAGTTGCTGGAAAAAGCGGGAACAATTGAAAATCTAGAATGGCAAGAAATTACGCCAGATAAAAAAAATAATTGGCTAACTGAAGGGTTGCAGGATGATTTTGAAAAGTTGATACCGATTGGTGGTAAAGAAGCTAAAGCTTCTAAGAAAATTGATGAAAGAGTCATTTTTAATGTTTATAGCAGGGGAGCTGAAACAGCACGGGATACATGGGCATATAATTTTAAAAAAGATGATTTAGGTGAAAATATTAGATTATTTATAGACAATTATAATCACCAAGTTTATCGCTGGCATCACCTAAGAAAACCGGGGGATACTATTGATAACTTTGTTGAATATGAGGATACTAAAATCAAGTGGAGTAGCCGTCTAAAAGAATGCCTTGCAGCCCATGTCAAAACCGAGTTTAATCCTGAAAAAATCAGGCTTGCACTTTATCGCCCTTTCAGTTTGCAATTTTTGTATTTTGATGAAGTTTTAACTCATCGTCGCGGTCAATTTCCCTATATATTTCCTGTACCAGATACTGAGAAAGAGAATCGAGTAATTGCCGTGACAAATCACTCCCAAATTCCCTTTCTAGTACAGATGACTGATTGTATTTCTGATGTGGGAGTAGGGGGGCGTCCCGGACAATGTTTCCCATTCTACATCTACGATGAAGACGGCACAAACCGCCGCGAAAATATCACAGACTGGGCGCTAACAGAATTCCGCCTCCACTACGGAGACGACAGGATTAGCAAATGGGATATTTTCTACTACGTTTATGCTGTTTTGCACCATCCCACCTATTGCACTCGCTACGCCGCCAATTT
>RDXH01000079.1 GCA_004292745.1 Oscillatoriales cyanobacterium
TGCTAACTAAGAAAGACACGGGGACTGAAGTCCCCCGTGTCGCTTTCCTCTCAGGGCTAAAGCCACTGAGTTTCCCGCATCCCGTATGAATTTTTATGAGGCGTTCAACACAGCAAAAGCGCCTCGCCATGCGCTTTTGCTTCGAGGTGATTAAACCTGTGATGCCGTAAGGCGTTGAGCACAGCCTTGAGAAAAGACCCAAAACAGAAGCAGCAAGACCTACAAATTACTGGCAATTAACTCACGGTACTGGCTTTTTGGCTTCACTCCTTTGAGCTCCGTCACCAGAGCCTTATCCTTAAAATACTGAATCGTCGGTGTTCCCACCACACCAGCATTTTCCGCAATTTCTGGATCTTCTTCAATATCAATTTCCACGTAGTGAATTTTGCCATCAAACTCATCTACGACTTTGTTCAAAATCGGCTTGAGACTGTGACAAGGCCCACAACTAGGGGAAGCATATTTCACTACAATCAGTCGATCGCTATCATGGAACAACTTCCGCAAAGCATAAGCTCCTTCGTGTCGCGTCAGTTTGATATCAAAATTCTCGCTAGTTTCCCGCACTCTGGGAGTTTCCGCTACAGGCGCAGGAGTCTCCAATGACGACTCAGTTTGATGAAATTCCTGAGTTAAACCCTTAGCCGAAAGCCACCTTTCTGCCAACATCGCACCCATACAACCACTACCGGCGGCGGTGATAGCTTGCCGAAACTCATGGTCTTGGACATCCCCAACGGCGTAAACTCCCTCAACACTGGTTTCTACCGAGCCATGTTTCGGCCTAATGTAGCCGATTTTGTCCAGTTCTAGTTGACCTTGGAATAAACCAGTATTGGGAGTATGACCGATCGCATAAAACAACCCATTCACGGGCAAATTACTTTCTGTCCCTGTTTCGGTATTTCTGACTCTAATCCCTTCGAGCTTGCCGTTGCCATAAACATCCACAGGCTCAGTATTCCAGTGCACGGTAATTCTCGGATTGTTCAAAACCCGGTCTTGCATGGCTTTGCTGGCTCGCATGGATGATGAGCGCACCAACATATGAACGTGAGAACCATACTTGGTGAGATAAACTCCTTCTTCTGCTGCTGTGTCGCCACCACCGACTACTGCTAATTCTACGTTTTTGAATATCGGTGTAGCTCCGTCGCAAATCGCACAGGCAGATATTCCTAAATTCCAGTATTTTTCTTCGCTTGGTAGGTGCAGTCTTTTGGCTGTCGCGCCTGTAGCTATTACTATAGTGTGGGTTGTGATTTCTCGATCTTCCGATCGCACTGTAAACGGCCGCTGGCTCAAATCTACAAAAGTTACATCTTCTGTGTATAATTCAGCACCCCAACGCACTGCTTGAGCTTTCATCCGATCCATTAGTTCCGGCCCGGTGATACCTTCGGGGAAGCCGGGAAAGTTTTCCACTTCTGTGGTGGTCATCAGTTGCCCGCCAGGGACTCCTCCCATTTGATACCCTTCAAAGACTACGGGTTTGAGATTGGCTCTCCCAGCATAGATGGCTGCTGTGTAGCCCGCAGGCCCTGAGCCGATAATGACTAGATTTTCTACGGTTTGTGTGGTCATAGCAGTTTAGTCAAACTCATAACGACTTCGTTTAACTTCAATTATAACAAATAGGGGAAAAGTTGGATCGACCGTAGTTAATATTGTTGAGTAGTTGAGGGCGATCGGGACAACTCAAGTTAGTTAGATAAGCAAAAGCAATCTAACAGCGGATTTACTTTTAAATGTTCGATCTAATTTTTCACCCCAAATCTTAAGAAAATCTAAAGACAGCCAAAATTATTGACATCATTCTCAATTATTTTACCTATTTACTTGTTTTGAGGCTTGTGGTACGATTTTCACAATCCAGGGGCATTATGACTAATTTGGATTTTTAACCCTGAAACTTTGTGAATTCGTAAGATTAACTAGCTCTTCTAATGTCAATAGTCATTTTTATAGACAAAAAATGCCAGTTGAATATTTAAGAATTGTAACGCAAAATTTACCTAATTTGACAAATAACCAGTATTGTGATAGGCAAAAGGCGATCGCGTGGCCAGGGAACAATAAACAAAACGCCTTGGTGACTAAGGTGATCTAAAATCCACTCTTCATCATCCTGTATTAAACTCTCTCTTCTCTTCCTTCGCGTACTTCGCGCCTTCGCGGTTAAATCATTCCGATACAACCGGAATTGATAGGAAAACTAAGCATCAACTAACAATTAAAATGTTGAGGGCCTAGCACGTCGGATGCCAGACCCTCAAAGGTTTGTACTTTCAATTGATTCAAGTTATTTTGAGCTTGCTCAAACTAAAGGTGGGCTTTTTTGGCAACTACTCTGCTCTGAGCTAGCTATTAGCGGAGTCTATTCAGACTTCTGTGTTTGACTGTCCGATCGCAAGTTTTGCTTAAGAAATTTCGATTCTTACAATCGCTTTAAGCTAATTAACCAATTCGATCGCCACATCAACCTTTCTTTGCTAACAAGCTACAGGGTTCAGGGGCTGCCTGAGAACTAGAGACGATGAGGACAAATACTCTAATTCCAAATTTTTAATCCAAGTTGTTTGTGCTGCTTGGCTTTGTCCTTCATGTTCTTAAACTAACATAGACTTTCGGAAAAACATCAATTTCTTTACTAAACTTAACATTTTGAGGATGGCGATCAGATATCTCTAGGGAGCATCCCGATTTGTTTAGGGCGATCGCCATAAAACTGCCCAAGTCGCAGAGCCAACAATGCCATCGGCGGCTAGTTGATATTGTCGCTGAGCAGCCTTGACCGCAGCTTGGGTTTCGCGGCCGAACACGCCGTCAGCTCTCGATCGCAAAAAACCCTTGGTCCGCAGTCGCTCTTGCAAATCTCTGACTGCTGTTCCCCGCATTCCTCTTTTCAAAACCGGAAAACTAGCTGCTGTCGGCTCAGGGTTAGTCTGAGGATTTTCGGCTACCGGATTGTTGCTGTCGATCGTCCCGGCGATCGCCCCGGTAGTCGCAGGAAACAATCGATTCCAAGTATCTTGACCAACTATACCGTCGGGAGTAACCCCCGCGGTTTCCTGAAACTTGGACACGGCGGTGGCGGTGCTTTGCGAGAAAACCCCGTCTACATTGTCATCGTAAAATCCCAATAATTTCAGAGCAGCTTGCAGTTCTCGCACTTCCGAGCCCCTACTGCCTAAGCTGAGTGCGGGGCGAACCATTACACCTGTTTGAGCGATGAGGTGGCTGCTGTTATCCCCATGGGAATTTACTGGGAGTGCTACAGCGGGAGTAGGGGCGATCGAACTAATTGCCACTAAACCGCACAAGCTCCAGATTCGGAGCCAACTCCTGATCTCGCGAGGGTGAATCCAGCTTGTTGTTAGATTTCGGCACATTATTAATTCGACCTTTGCAAAACTGGTAGCGATCGTACATCAAATCTGGAAAAATAGGGAATTGGGCATTGGGCATCGGGTATGAAATTTATGCAAAAAATTTATGTAAAAAACCCGGTTTCTATGAAAAATCGTGCATTTGTGCGACTGATATGCACCCAGAAACCGGGTTTTTGGCCCCTCTTGCTTCCTGGACTAGGGGAGCAATGCGTGACAGCTTCACCCAAAACTGTTAGATTTCCCTACAACAGACATTGAACCGCGTTCATTGGGTCCTGCAACACCATGTCCGAATCGACCAATATCACCAGAAATGCCAGCCAAATAGACATCACCAACGTCAATATCGGCAACTTCCAAGTCGGCACCATCAGTGGCAACAAATACAACGACCTTAATGCCAACGGCCGTCCCGATCCTGGGGAATTCCCACTGCCTAACTGGCAAATCTACCTTGACCTGAACAATAACCAGAGGTTGGATGCTAACGAACCTTCCACCTTCACCAATAGCCAAGGCAACTACATCTTTGCCAACTTACCTGTCGGTATCTACCAAGTTAGAGAAGTTCAGCAACCTAATTTTCGCCAAACTACACCTAACCCACCACCGATCGGCATCACCAGCGGGACAAACATCACCAGCATCAATTTTGGTAACAACTTCAACGCAGGGACGATCGCGGGTACAAAATTCAACGACATTAACAGAAATGGCAACATCGACCCAGGAGAACAGCCCCTAGCTAACTGGCAAATTTACCTCGACCTCAACCGCAACAACAGGCTCGACGGTGGCGAACCTGTGACACTGACCAACCTGCAAGGTAATTACGCCTTTGTCAATATTCCCGCAGATACATATTTGGTGAGAGAAGTCCAGCAGCCCGGTTTTCGGCAAACCACGCCCAACCCAGGCCCGATTACTGTGACTTCCAACGCCACAATTAACAATGTCAATTTTGGCAATGTTTTTTTTGTCGGCAACATCAGTGGCATCAAATACAATGACCTGAATTTCAACGCCATCCGAGATGCGACGGACCCGCCCTTAGCCAACTGGCAAATTTATATTGACCTCAACAGAAACGGCAGGCTGGACGCTGGCGAACCGAATACTTTCACGAAACCCGATGGCAGCTATAATTTTATAAATGTTGACCCCGGCAACTATTTGGTGAGGGAAGTCCAACAACCGGGATGGGTACAGACTACGCCTAATCCTGGCGCGATCGAGATTACGGGCGGTACTAACGCAGCCGGCATCAATTTCGGGAACAATTTTCCCACCGGTAGCATCAGTGGGTTCAAATTCAACGACCTCAACGCCAACGGTATCTACGAACCAACGGAGCCCAAAGTTGCCAACTGGCCGATTTACATCGACCTCAACGACAACAACAGGCTAGAGCCCAATGAGCCTTCCACTATCACTAATCCCCAGGGCAATTTTTCTTTCATCAATTTGCCTTCTGGCCGTTATTTAGTGAAGGAAGTTCCGCAGCCCGGTTTTCGGCAAACTACCCCCAATCCTACTCCGATATTTGTCACTAACGGTACTAACGCCACCAACCTCAGTTTTGGGAATGTGTTTGCTACTGGTACAATTAGCGGTTTCAAATTTAATGATTTTAATGCTAACGGTCGTATCGATCCGGGGGAACCGCCGATTCCCAATACCCAAATTTACATCGACCTGAATAACAACAATAGTTTAGAGCCAGGGGAAGCAACTACCTTTAGTGACTCCCAAGGTAGCTACAGTTTCCGCAATGTTCCCGTGGGTACTTATGTTCTCAGGGAAGTAACGCCACCTGGTTTTATTCAAACTACTCCCTTGGCTGTGGTGACAGTTTCTACGGATGTCCGGGCTAGCAGCATTGATTTGTTAACCGGAGATGCTGTGGAAAGGTTAGCAATGTCTTTCCCAGGCGACTCGCTCACGGGGACTGACGGCTATGCAGGCGATGTGTCTGCAAGCGGCGAAAGGTTGGCAGAAAGTTGGCTTTTGAGTCAGGAAGATGGTACTTATCAAAGCAGTTATTTGGCGATCGATCGCTCAATTGCCAGTTTAGGCGCTCTTGCTAGCTTTGACCCACAGAATGTCTGTCTGAAACCCTATTCAGAAAACAACCAAATTGTCAATACCAATGACAAAATTAATTGGGCGATCGGTGACTCATCTCTGACAATGGGGGCGATCGGTAAGTCAACTTAATCAGTAAAATCCGATGTTACAGCCCCAAAGTACCGAAAAAATCGGGGTTATGAGTAATTTTTTGGAGGTCCGCTTACCGGAAAACGAGAGGAAAGCCCCCGACTTCAGGTCTGGGGATCAACTCGGCAGCGGATGCGGCCGCCTACAGTCTTAGAAAAATCCTGGTTGATTTCTAAAAGCATGATATGATTATATCATGCTAACAGTAACTCACGAGTACAAACTACGTCCGACCAAATCTCAAGTTCAAATATTTGAGATTTGGTTGTCTGTTTGTCGTCAGGTTTATAACTATGCCTTGCGAGAACGGAAAGATTGGGTTAATTCTCGTAAGTCTTCTGTTAATGCTTGTTCGATAGTTGGTGAGTATATTATCTCACCGGATACTCCGAGACCAACCTATGCTAGTCAGTGCAAAGGTTTGTCAGAAGCTAAGAAGCATTGTCCCGAATTAAAGACCCCTCATTCGCAAGTATTGCAGCAAACTTTAAAGGTTTTAGAGTCGGCATTTGTGGCAATGTGGGATAGAGGGCATGGGTTTCCTCGCTTCAAAAAACGGATGCGCTCGTTTGTTTTCCCGGCTGTTAAGGATGCAGCAGTGGAGAATGGAAAGGTTAACCTGCCTAAGATTGGGTGGGTAAGGATGAAAATGTCTAGACCCACACCAGAGGGTTTTCTACTCAAGCAAATTAGAGTAGTTAAAAGGGCATCAGGATATTTTGTCATGCTCACCTACCAGTTAGCAGTCAACCTGCCCGCTCGCCCACCGTCAGGACATCCATTAGGGGTAGATATTGGGCTTGACAAATACCTCGCAACTTCAGATGGAGAATTAGTCAACAGACCGAGATTTTTTCAGGCACTTCACCGCGAGTTGAAATCACTGCAACGAAGATTAAAGCATCAAAGAAAAGGGTCTAATAATTGGCTTAATCTCCAGAAAAAGATTGCTAGAATTCATCAAAAAATTAGTGATACCAGAAAGGATTGGCACTATAAATTAGCTCATCGGTTATGTGACCAAGCAGGAATGATATTCGTTGAGGATATCAATTTTAAGGCTTGGGCAAAGGGGATGTTTGGTAAACATACTCTCGATGCAGCCTATGGTCAATTCTTCTCGATTCTGTCTCATGTGTGTTGGAAGCGCGGGGTGTATTTTGCTCGTGTTGATAAAAACTATACGAGTCAAATTTGCCCCCAATGTGGAACCCATACTGGTAAGAAAACCTTGGATGTCAGAATCCATAGTTGTCAGTCGTGCGGGTACACCACTCATCGCGATACAGCAGCAGCACAAGTAATTAGAGACAGAGGTATCCTTGCGGTCGGGCAGCCCGTGAGTAAAACTGCTTCTGGAGGCGTTCTATCGGGGATCGATAGTAATATCGGTCTAGAGTCGAGCCTGTGAGAGAAGAATCCCCCGCATTCTATGCGTGGGGAGTGTCAATGAAAAATACCGCAATTTGAGGGGGAAACCGCTGCACGAGTTAGCAGTCGCAAACCGCAGTAGACATCTCCCATAATTATTGTGGAACAGGCATCCTGCCTGTTCGATCCAGGCTTTTTAGGAGATGTCTAGTAAAAACTCAGGCACACATTAAACCCCGATCGCGTGATACTCTATTGTTGGCAACTTCCAACACTCAAGCCAGAGTTCCGGGAACCCCGAAGCTTGGTTGTAGATTGGGAGCAAGATTCTGAGAGAGTCTGAGCCATTTTAAAGATAGAAAAATTAGTGACCTAGGGGCAGAGGAACTGGACGCGCAAGTCTTAAAGATCGGCGCTCAAATTACCAGATTTCTTCAAAACCTGATATAATTGCCAGCGACAAAGCTTAAGGCTTTGTTGTGTGAAAAGCCTCGTTGCAAAAAGTAAGGCAAGTTCTGCCTGATTTTAAGCCTGTGGACTGGTAGGAGCCGACTCCCCAGAGTGAAGCAGGAAGTGAATTTCAGCTTACAATCAGTAGGTTGGAGTAAGTTTCACAGAACGGAACATTGCCTCAAGCGCAGACCTATGTAAAATCGAATAGCGGTTGTCAGCTATCAGCAAAAGCTCTTGGCAATTGACAAACCCATACAATAGTCTGTAATTTACGTGGATTTAGGTGTGAAGGAGAAATCATGGAATTAGAATTAGAAAATGAGTTACGCACTGCCCAGCAATTACAGCCAGTTGTGGTTGGGAATGCTGGCCCGGCAATTTTAGGGATCAAGTTCAATGACTTGAACGCCGACGGTATCCGGCAGTCCAATGAACCAGGCCTGGCAAACATCCCCATCCTCCTCGAACCAGCCATAGGAAGCAATGGTCAGTTAAACGCAGCTAACGGCGATCTCTCCGTCCTGACTGACGCTAACGGGGCGTTCTCATTCACAAATCTTGTCCCTGGGAATTACGTACTCACCGAAACAGTACCTGCTGGTTCCCGCCCTACAACTGCCAACCCCCTCGCTGTCAACGTTGGAAACAGCAATGTCAACGTTTTCTTTGGTAACACCACAGTTACAGGTAGCCGGATCGTTGGATGCAAATATCTAGACTTAGATGGCGACGGCTTTCGAGATGGTGATGAACCGGGAATTAAAAATGTCAGAATATATCTCGATGGCAGCAACGGTAGCGTCCCCAACGGGCAATTCGATGCAGGGGAACTTAACACCCTTACAGACAAAAACGGTGCATGGTCGTTCAACGTCACACCCGGAACCTACAAAGTTCGGGAAGAACGGATCAGACCAGCAGTTCCTCCCAATGCCAACGGAGTAGAAGTTAATGCTACCAACGCAGAACCGTTAGAAACAAGGGATTTTCTCCAAAGCACCCCGCCTAATAACATTCCGCTACTAGATGTAACAGTAGCTGCTGGCCAAACTTTTGCCTGCGCTCAAGTTGGTGACACCCCGCTTTATCAAATTGAAATTAACAAGTTTCGAGACATAGACCGCAACGGTTCCCGAAATGTGGTTAATGGAGTTTTGGAACCCCCCATTGCTCGCGTACCCTTCATTTTAGATTTAAATAACAACGGTCGCTGGGATTCAACCACTGAACCCATTGCACTCACCGATGTCAACGGAGTCGCTACCTTCAAGGATTTGCGAGCTGGCAATTACCCAGTATTGGAAATTTTTCCAGCCACATTGCCAGATGGCAGTGCCCCCGGCAACCTGAATGCTCCAGTAGCAACTACTCCTAACCCCGTTGTGATTTCGGCACCAGGCCCCCAAGCACGATTCCAGGGTACGATCAGCAAAGAGCAACCGCTGATTGTAGCAGACTCAACCTATACACTGAAGCCAAACGATCCTAAGTTCGTAGATACTAACCGCGACGGCACCCAACAGGTCGGGGAAAGATCCATTGCGACAACTGGTGAGCGGCCGATTTTTGCAGCGCCAACAAACACTTTACCAGCGCGTAACCCTTCACCGTCACTGACGTTTTCTCCTGTGGGGGTTAATGCTGGCAATGACACCAATAGTCCTGTGGGCAACACTCGACCAAACATCAATGTATTCAAATACAATGACCTGAATGCCAACGGTCGCTACGAACCAACTCAGGGTGAAGCACCTATCAGTGGTGTTACTGTGTTCCTCGACACCAACAATGATGGGGTTGCCAACGCCGGAGAAGCACAACTACAGACTAATGCCCAAGGGAGAGCAGCATTTACCAACTTGGCACCGGGCAATTACACAGTGCGGGAAGTAGTACCTGCAAATTTCTCGGCTTCTACACCTGTTAGCGTTCCGGTGACTCTGGGTACTCAGGATGCCAACGTTACTTTTGCCAACACACCCAACAGCAACATCACTGGTTGCAAATTCGAGGATTTTAACCTCAACGGTTATCGAGATGGAAATGAACCGGCTATTCCTGGTGTCACCATTTTTATCGATACCAATGGCGACGGTCAGTTACAGTCAACAGAACCGACTACTACGACCAATCAGTTTGGTACCTTTGCATTCAACAATTTAGCCCCTGGTAATTACAAGATTCGAGAAGTAACTCCTCCTGGTTATTTCCAAACAACTCAACCTGTGGATGTTGTTCTCGGTGCCAATCAAACCTTTACCTGTGCTTTGGTGGGTAACTCTCGTCGCTATGATTTGTTAGTTCCTAAATTCCGGGACGATAACCGTAACGGTGTACGGGATGCGAACGAAGTTCCTCTAGAAGGTGTTCCATTTACTTTGGATTTGAACCGGAACGGTCGTTATGATGCAGCCACCGAACCGCTAGTCAGAAGTGATGCTCAAGGTATTGCTCGCTTTACCGATTTGTCTCCAGCTAATTACTCGGTTTTGGAAGTCTTCAACGTGGCTTCTGTTCCCAACCCGTTCCCAATCCCAACAGGTCCTAACCCGGTTAACTTTAATGTGCCTGGTCCGAACACAGTGCCTTCGCCAGTTCGTACAGCAAGGAGTGTTTCTGGAGTCGATCCTCTGACTGGTGTGGTAACTGCTTCTGGTATCGATCCTCTACTAGACGGTGGTAGTTCCCTCGATGCTACGGTTTCAGCCAGCAACGTCTCTAGCTTTTTAGTACCTCAGAGTGCTGTGGTGAACACCTTTGATGACTTGGATGCTTTGAAAACTGCGAGTTCGCTGACGACTACAGTAACTACACCAGATAAGTCTCTGGATGAATTACTGTTAGGCGCTCCTGCTACTTCTCCGATTGGTTTCTAATGTTAAGTTGAATTTCTAGTTTGAGATTCAACTATTAGCAGTTAGCTTGTATTTAGATAAACCCGCCCTCCACAACCATAGGTTAGGAGAGGGCGGGTTTATTTATCTCTAGAATTACCAACAAATATCTTTCGTGAAACCCGCCCCTACAACAATCCCGATGCTCGTAGGGGCGGGTTTCACAGACAATCTTTGAGACTCGGAGGGCGGGTTTATTTATCTCTGGAATTACCAACAAATATCTTTGGTGAAACCCGCCCCTACAACCAATGTATCTCGATGCTTGTAGGGGCGGGTTTCACAGACAATCTTTGAGACATCGCTTGACGTTTGGTGTCTTCAAGGGTAGCTACCATTGCTCTGTTCTCCTCTGAATGTGTGTCGTGTTCTTATTCTTAAAGGTATTGAAATATTTCGAGCAATTCCTCTTTCTCCCGACTGATTGATCGATCTCCCGCTCAATCTATTGACTTTTAGAACTAAAAATGGTAATGAATTAAGGCTAAGGCCGTTTTAAAAAAAGCAAAAATTACTGCCCACTGACAACAGTCAACTGACCCTTCGACTACGCAACAGACAACAGTCAGCAGTCAACAGACAACAGTCAACAGACTTTTGTATCAATCAACGCCGATCGCCTATCTGTAAAGAGCTACCATTGTTAAAGCCGAAGTTAACTATAGTTTAAGAAGAACTAGCTTGTCTCAACTCCTGACTGCTTTAGAATTCCCAGCAAACATCTGGAAGCTGAATAATGGATTAACAGTCATTCACCAGCACCTGAAGGCTACACCTGTGGTCGCACTAGACGTGTGGGTAAAGGCGGGTGCAACGCTGGAACCGGATTCGTGGTCGGGAATGGCTCACTTTCTAGAGCATATGATATTTAAGGGGACTGACGCGATCGCCCCGGTCGAATTTGACCAAATAATCGAAAATCGTGGCGGTGTGACTAATGCAGCTACAAGTCACGACTACGCCCATTTTTATGTCACGGCGGCGGCAAGTTATTTAGCAGAAACTACTCAGCCACTAGCAGAATTGCTGCTGCGGGCTTCGATTCCAGATTCAGAATTCGATCGCGAACGAGATGTGGTACTAGAAGAAATCCGCCAAGCTCAAGACGATCCCGATTGGCTGGGTTTCCAAGCAATGATGGAAACAGTTTACCAGCGCCATCCCTACAGGCGATCGGTATTGGGAACAGAAGAGTTGCTGATGTCGCTAACACCCCACGAAATGCGCTGTTTTCATCGATCGCACTATCAACCAGAAAATATGACTGTGGTGATAGTTGGGGGAATTGAGGAAGCACAGGCGATGGAGGTGACGGGGAAAGCTTTCGGGGAGTTTTCCGACAGGTGGGAGTGTCCCAAGTTGGTAGCAGAAGCTGAACCGCCACTGGTAGAGATGCGCCGTCAGGAACTTTATCTTCCTAGATTGGAACAAGCACGGCTGATGATGGCTTGGACTGGGCCGGGAGTAGCACAATTGGAAAGTGCTTGTGGCTTGGATTTGCTGTCGGTGTTGCTCGCTGACGGGCGATCGTCTCGTTTAGTCAGGGAACTGCGGGAAGAACTACAATTGGTACAGGCGATCGAGAGCTCTTTTTCCTTACAACGGGAATCGAGTTTATTTACGATAAGTGCTGTGTTGGCGGCGGAAGATGTCGAAAGGGTGGAAAGTGTGATTTGCGATCGACTTTGGCAATTGCAGTCAGAGCTGGTTTCTGAGGTAGAATTGCTTCGCTGTAAGCGTTTGCTGTGCAACGATTTTGCTTTCTCCATCGAAACCCCTGGCCAACTGGCTGGTCTTTATGGGTATTACAATACGATCGCCAAAGCTGAATTAGCTCTGAGCTATCCAACCAAAATTCAGGCATTCGAGCCACTAGACATCCAGCGTTTAGCTCGACAATATCTTTCTCCCAAACACTATGCGGCCGTGGTGCTAAAACCAATTTAGTCATGGGAATTGGGCATGGGGCATAGGGCATAGGGCATAGGGAATCGGGCATGGGGAATCGGGCATAGGGCATGGTTATTGTATAGCAAGCAGTCATCAATTGGTTCACGCTCGCGTAGTCGAAGTGCCAATTCCCAATTCCCGATGCCCAATTCCCGATGCCCAATTCCCAATTCTCAATTCCCAATTCCCAATTCCCAATTCCCAATTCCCAATTCCCAATTCCCAATTCCCAATTAAATAATTCAATGAAAAACGAAATCCACCGCACAGTTTTAGACAATGGTATCGTTGTCTTGGCAGCAGAAAACCCAGCAGCAGATATTATTGCAGCTAGGATATTCCTACGGGCTGGTAGCCGCTGCGTACAGCCAGAACAAGCTGGATTGTGTCACTTACTGTCGGCGGTAATGACTAAAGGAACCGATCGCCTTTCTTCGCTAGAAATTGCCGAACGTGTAGAATCGGTGGGAGCGAGGTTGGGTACTGATGCAACTTCAGACTATTTTTTAGTCAGTTTGAAGACGGTTTCAGCCGATTTTACGGATATTTTGGAGTTGGCGAGTGAGTTAGTGCGATCGCCCACTTTCCCGGAAGCCGAAGTAGAATTGGAAAAACGCATTGCTCTATCAGCAATTCGATCGCAAAAAGAACAACCATTTTCCATCGCCTTTGAGCAATTGCGCCAATCGATGTACCAGGGTCATCCCTACGCTTTCTCTACTTTGGGCACGGAAGATACCATGTCCAAACTCACTAGAAACGAACTCGAACAATTTCACAAAACCTATTTCCGTCCAGATAATGTAGTTGTTTCTGTAGCTGGCAGAATATCAACGGAAGATGCGATCGCCCTGGTCGATCGCATATTTGGCGACTGGAAAGCACCCGCAACACCGCTACCAACTTTAACCTTACCCCCCATCATCCCCCACCCGAAATCAGCCTTGAAGCCGCAAGAAACCCAGCAATCCGTGGTGATGTTGGGCTACCTTGCACCAGCAGTAAAAGAGGCAGGCTATGCACCGCTGAAGTTGCTGAATACTTATTTGGGTAACGGTTTGTCGAGTCGGTTGTTTGTGGAATTGCGGGAAAAACGAGGCTTGGCTTACGATGTTTCCTCCCTGTATGCGACGCGGTTAGATGCAGCACAGTTTGTGGTGTATATGGG
The DNA here is from genome assembly GCA_004292745.1 of Oscillatoriales cyanobacterium. Classification (GTDB taxonomy): domain Bacteria; phylum Cyanobacteriota; class Cyanobacteriia; order Cyanobacteriales; family Microcoleaceae; genus Microcoleus; species Microcoleus anatoxicus. The sequence continues at coordinate 13,449 of RDXH01000079.1, forward strand.
TACGGCCCCGGAAAATACACAGACTGCTTTTGATGGATTGCGTACAGAAGTCGATCGACTTACCAGTCTGCAACTAAGTGATGAGGAATTGCAAGCTTGCAAGAATAAAATCCTCGGTCAATATGCTTTAGGAAAACAGACTAATTCGCAAATTGCTCAAGTTGTCGGCTGGTACGAAACCTTGGGATTGGGAATTAAATTTGACGAAGAGTTTCAAGCAGAAATTGCCCAGGTGACAGCTTCACAAGCGCGGGATGCTGCTAGGAAATTTTTCGTAGAACCCTATGTTTCTTTGGTGGGGCCGGAGGCTGCGATTAAAGAATTTGGGCTGGCGGCGGTTTGTTGAGGAGGAAAAGTGCGATCGAACTTGTGACAAGTTCGATCGATTCCATCCTGGGATAGACATTAGTATTTATTTTTGGAAACGAGTCAACAGCCTTTTGACAGTGGCGATGGGGTGTCTGATCCTCCAGACTTGAAAGTTATCTAAGATAGGATTAGTGCCTGGTAGCTTGACCCAATCATCGCAGAGAATACCTTCAACCGGGTTGGGGACCCCTGGGCGGCACCACGCTGTCGGAACTACTACTATCTTCTGTGGGTGCGGGTTCAACCAAGCACCCCACCAGGAAAAAGTGGAATTAGTAATCACATTAGCTCGACATAGGGTCATTAAATAAAGCTGCTGAGGAGGATTCAGGTTATCTACAAAGATCAATTCATGCTCTTTAATCTCACGCAAAAATTCTCTGGCTAAATCGGGACGATCGGAAAAAACAAGAATCGAACCCAAAGGTTCGATCGCACTTAAGGAATTCTTGTAAAAAGAAAGCGGGTAAAGCGGGAAATATTCTCTGGTATTGCCGTAGTCGGTATCGAGACGCAGCGAAAAGCTAACACAATCCTTTTGCAAAATGTCGCCATAGAGCTTTTTTACCTCAGTGACAATCTCGTTCTTGAAAGTGTACCACTCACGTACAAGTTGCTTGTCTGAGTAATATTTTTCAGATTGAAAGAAACCTTGCATTTCAGTGTGGTCTCCTATTGAAAGCGCTGCCGGTGTAAAGCCAGCTTCAGGATGAGGGTCGAAATAATTAACAATCCCGGCGGGTGCGCTAGCACGCTCACCTTCGTCCTTCAGGTTGAAGATATCATCACCATCCCACTTAGGGCAAAAAATTTGAGTTCCCAGACGTCGTGCTGTTGTTCTCAGGAATGCGTATTGAAATAATTGATTGCCCAGTCTTCCGTAGTTTCCTAACTTAGAGAAAGAAATCATGAGAGTTTACCTAGGGTTTAAGACAGCTTACAGCAGGCGTACACTTTAATATTGTATAGCAAATCGCCTTCATAGTCAGGGCAATTTATATACAATTTTAGCTGCAAATTGAGCGCAGATTTGTATTAGTTGTAACTAATTTATGGGGTAAGTTTAATCTCAAATTAACCAGAAATTAAGTACGCTGAATGATTGGTTCTAAAGCTGCTGGATTGCTGAGGTTTAAGATTGTACCTGATTGAATTTGGTTCGTAATTGAACTGACAACAGCTTTGACAATATTGGTATTGGCTGCACTGGAAGCGCCGTCAATCAAAGCGGCAGTTTGAGTGATGAAGTTTTGGACTTTCACCATTGCGGATAAGACTTGGACTCCGCCGGGTAAATTCTGGTTGGTGGCGGAGATCGGATCTAAGCTAGTTAGGTCAACTTCAGCAGGGAGGGAAAGGGCTGCTTTGACTAAAGATTGGGCTGATTCTGGTGCAATTGCTTTGTCGATCAAGTCGGCGACTAAGCTGGTTAGGAGGGTGACAACTGTGGAATCTGGCGGTGCGGTGACTGGTGTTTCTAGGGGTAATCCGGTGGCGGTGTCAGTACCTCCGATCGCAACTAAATTGCCTTCTGAGGGGTCGATTTCGCCGTTTTTGTTGGTGTCGAAAGTCTCGAAGGGGATGTTGAGATCGAATTTACCATCGCTATTAGTAATTGTGGAGGGTTCGTTGGTGTCTTTGATGCCGTTTTTGTTGGCATCGAGGAAGAGGGTTGCGCCGTTTATGTAGCCGTCTATGACTACACCAGTGCTGCTAAATGTCAGTAACATACCCTTAAATCGACCTGTATCGTCGCTGGCGCTAGCCCCAGCCCTGTCCGTTGCTGTTAACTTAATTGTCAACTGTTGCAGTTTAGGACTTGTGCCACTGAGTGTACGGGTATCTGGATTGAAGGTGAGCCAACTTGGTAAGGGACTACCGTCCATCAGAGTGGCTGTGTAGGTGAGCTTGTCGCCCGGATCTGGGTCTGTGAAAGTGTTCGACGGGAAGGTATACTTGAATGTCGATGAACTGCTTGACTTGATGTACTGGTAATGCCACGGGGTTGTATCAGGGCCGTAGTTGAGAATAGGTGGGCGGTTGGGGAGTGTGGTAAAAGTGCCTTCAGTGGCAAAAGGGGAACCTGCCCAAGCAGTGTCGATCGCCTGTACACTCCAGTAATAGGTCCCCGGAGACAAGTCTTTGAGTTGCCACTGGGTGTTTTGGTTGGCATTACCCAGCGCTACAACTTGCCGAGTGCCGTCATTGAGAGACATCGGGGCGAGAATGTCACTGCCACCAGGTGTTGTGCCAACTCGTAGGTTGTAACTTAAACCATTAGCAGGAGTTTGAGCATCCGTTGCTTTGTTCCATTTGAAGGTAACTTGTGAGCCAGAAGTTGTAGCCCTGAGCCTTGTGGGTGCTGTGGGAGGAGTGTTCGCGATCGCAGTATTGCTGCGGTAAACTTGATTTCCCAGCAAAATATCCAATTTGCCATCACTGTTATAGTCTCCCCAAGCTCCAAAACTCGCACCAGTCAGTCCAGCGTTGGGATCTTCGCTAAAGCCACTGCCAGTGTTGCGGTAAATTTGGCTGTAAAACTTGTTGTCCAATTCGCTGTTGAGCAAGATATCCAATTTGGCATCGTTGTCGTAATCTCCCCAAGCTGCAAAACTGCCACCGGGCAATACGGCATTTGTGTCTTCGCTAAAGCGGTTGTTAGTGTTGCGGTAAACTTTGGTTATTTGCCCTGAAACGCTATCGCCGGCAAGCAAGATATCCAAATCGCCATCATTGTCATAGTCTCCCCAAGCAGCCGAACCATCAGAAACACCGGGCAAGACAGCAGTCGTATCTTCCGTAAACCCACTGCCAGTATTGCGAAACAGCTTGGTTATTTTGCCTGAGACACTATTGCCCGTTAGCAACAGATCGAGTTTGCCGTCTTTGTCATAGTCTCCCCATGCAGCCGAACTATTAGAAACGCCGGGGAGTTGGGCTGTAGTATCTGGCGTAAAACTGGTGCTGGTGTTGCGGTAAAGTATGCTGAAGTTTTGCTGGGTAGCATTCAGCAGATCGAGTTTGCCGTCATTGTTGTAGTCTGCCCATGCTTGGGAACTATCAGCGGAACTTCTCTGTTGGGAGTTGAATCCATCGCCGCCGTAGATTTTGAGAGCGGGTGGCTGCTGAATTCTGCCATTTCCTACTGTTTGTAACGCAAAATTTAGCTTGCTGTCATTGTTGTAGTCTCCCCAAGATGCGGCAGAAGCTAAATCGAAACCTATACCACTGTCATCAGTAAATGTACTGCCTGTGTTCCGGTACAGGGAAGTGCGCGTGAAGTTATCGGCGCTACCGAAGCTGGTAAGTGACTTAAGACCCCCCGCAGCGATAAAATCCAGTTTCCCATCAGCGTTGTAGTCTCCCCAAGGGCTAATTGCTCCGCCGTTGAAATAACTGCCGTGGTATAGTATGTAAATTTTTGTAAATTCCCTACAAAACCCGGTAAAATAGGCTAGGATGAAATTACAAAAACAAGCAGCCCAAAATGACGCG
>RDXH01000349.1 GCA_004292745.1 Oscillatoriales cyanobacterium
TTGTACTACAAACCTGTCTTTTAGGACGGGCTTACATCATGACTACATCTTACCTCACAGGGTCAAATTCTGCATCCAATTTCTCAGAAATTTCTAGCCGACTGAACACGGGTTCTTTCGATATCCGTGACCATCTGGACAAGCTAGAACCAGGTAAAGAGAAAGATAAATATATTTGCCCGGTGTGTGAGGGACACAACCTAGGCATTGACAGTAAAACCGGGAAGTTCAAGTGCTGGTCTAATCACTGTGACAGCGCTGATATCCTAGAAGCTGTCAGCCCATTGTCTGAGTTTCTGGCAGAACGCAATGGCAAAAAACACATCAGCAACCGCCCGCCCGCCAAAAAAGCCAGCAAGAAACAACAGCCAACACCAGTCCCGATACCTACTGGCTTAAAACTCCTAAGACTGCCAGCGCCACAATCCGGGCCCAAACCATTTAAACCTCAATACACCCCAAAGGATGTACCTGTAGAAGCCCAACAAGTTACCTACGTTTACAGTGCCTCACAGGAAGTCTTTCGGTTCCAATGGTTAGACCCAGACAGCCCAAAGGGACGAGCTAAAACCTACCGTCAGACTCACATTGCCGATGACGGTAAACGGGCATGGACTAAAGGTGATTTACCCTGGTCTGCCTACCGCATTGAGGAAGTAGTCGAAACTCTGAAGAACCTACCAGACGATGAACCCGTTGCCGTTCTGATGCTTGAAGGTGAGCCAAACGTAGAACTGGCAAGGTCTCACGGTGTCGCAGCCTTGACCATGCAGGGTTCTAAGTGGAGCCACCCTGAGATACAAATAATGGCTGAAACTCTGCAAGCAACAGGGAAAAACATCGTACTCGTGAAGCTGCGGGATAACGATGACACCGGGGTCAATAAGGGTACAGAGGTTCGGCTGGTTTGCAACCACATTCAATTCCCTTGCATAATCATTGACCCGGTTGCCATCTATCCAGATATCCCCGACAAAGGTGATATCCGAGAGATTTTGGAAATCATGAACATTGAAGAGTTTATTCGCCGATTAGAAGCGGAAATTCATAACGCTGCAACGGAAGAAATACAAGAAAATCCTTTACTCTCACGCCCGCATACGTGTGAAATGTAGTATATCAGTCGTCTATTAGTAACATTAGCGACTACATTCCAGACACAGCACCAGTTTCAGAAGAAAATTACGTTCTAAAAGCTGAATCTGCACTGTACTCTGACGGTCATTGGGTGTCGATTGCGGGTCAAATTTACCGATTTACTGGCAGTTACTACGAGTTACAGTCGGAGGCCACAGAGAAACGTCGTATCTTTGAGTGGTTGAGGACTTACTCAGAGAAAGGGAAAGGGGGCGTGTACCGTCGTAGCCGAGTTAACTCAAGTAGCACGAATGAAGTCTACAACTCAATGGTTTTAGGGCTGGCTGTAGACATTGACGTTGTGAACCCGCCGGGATTGAACTGTTCTAACGGGGTAGTAAGAATCAACTCTGACGGCTCTCATACCTTTACACCGCACAGTTCAGAACAGATTTACACCTATGTCGGTGGTAAATATGACCCCGATATTGACGTCACAGAGTGCGATCGCCTTTTAGAGTGTCTTGAACCACAACAGCGAGAGATTTTTCTCAGGACAATTGCTGCTGCACTGTGTCTACCGCTGGCTCGTTTGAAAATGTCGCGGGTCAAAGGACTGCTTTGTCACGGCGATGGTAGCAACGGTAAAGACACTCTGCGGACTGCTTTGGTGGCAGTGTTAGGCCGTGGCGTTACGGGAAAAAGTTTAAAGGACTTTCAGGTTTACGACACTGGCCGCAAGTTTCCCCTTGCTGGTTTGGAGAATTCTCTGTGCAACTGGTCAAGTGAGAATGCTGAGGCGGTGAAACTGGACAAGCTGCAAAGTCTTAAGCAGTTCATCACCGGGGATGAGTTGACTATTGAACACAAGGGGCGCGGTGAGTATCCATACAAACCAGAGGCGATATTCCTTGCTAACTGCAACGTTCTGCCATCTATCAGCAGTGACGCAGAGGCTATCAGGAGTCGTTACTGCATTCTGAGTTTCAAGAAAACTTACGTGGTTGGAGCTTCTGTCGGTAAAGGTGAATTAGAGGCCGACCCTCGGTTTAAGGAAGACCCGAACTTTATTCTGGAACGGATTGCACCGGCACTACTGAACAGGATGTTGGAGCGGATACCGTTGCTGCTAACTCAAGGGATTAATTACGGTTCCAGTGACGCGGCTTTACGGGAAGCTCAGGAAAAGTCTCAGCACCTTTGGCAGTTTGTCAGGGATATGGGGTATGAGGCCGGTCAAGGTGAGCGGGTTTACGCCAAGGATTTATGGAGTGAGTTGCAGCAATGGTATAAAGACGCTGGCATTCTTGAAATTGGGGATAGTTCCAAGGACAAGCTGGTTTGGAACGATTTGCCGGGGCGCGATACTCCTGTAAAGGCTATCAATCAAGTGTTTGCGCGGTTTAGTGAGTTGTTCCCAAAGTTAGAGAAAGCAAGGCACACAGAGGCACAACTAGACGGACGAACAATGGGTGATGCCTATTATTTGGGTATCTGTAAACAAGAATTAGAAAAAAGTAAGAAATCATCCCCAGAGTCCCCAGAATGCCGTTCTGCCGTTACCGCATCCCCAGAACGTCCCCAGAAAGTAACTTCTTCTGGGGATGCCTCTGGGGATGCCTCTGGGGCAACAATCCTTACGCAGATAGCGACTGGGGACTCTGGGGATGATATTTCACCTTTTTCAGAAATTTGCAATTTACTCTCTAAACTCACCGATGATGAACGGCAAAAACTGGCAGAAATACTAACCCAACCTCAGCCGGAACAGCCAACACCACCGACACAGCCCAAGCGCGTAACCATCAAAAAAGGTCTGCGAGTCCGCTATGTGGGTGACAACGCCAATTGCGTGGCACAGTACGGGAAGCTTGACCTTTTGGTTGACGAGATTGACAGATATCGTCAGGTTGCTTGCCTGAAGCCCGATGGCAGTTTTACCACATGGCTTAACCCGCAAGACTTAAGGGCGATTCCTGACTAGGAAATGACCAAGGACTAACGACTGATACTCTTATCCCCCGACCTTGGGGGATTTTCTGTGTCTACAAATCTTGTATACAATATGTTGACAGTGTATACAGTGGTGAGTCGTTGTCTACAAAAGCTGTCTACAAATTTTGTATACAATATGTTGACAGTGTATACAATCATGAGTTATTGTAGACAAATAATGTTTACAGGTGTCTACAATGAGTCAGAGTCAAGTCATATCATTCAGAGTTTCCGG
>RDXH01000007.1 GCA_004292745.1 Oscillatoriales cyanobacterium
AATAGAGCCGGAATCGAGGTCTCAGAGCGCGATCGCACTTTATTGACAAGATTTACATATAGCCTCTCTATCAGACAGTATTGTGGGGTAAATCCCCCTGTGGCTGTCACCATCTGTGCCGATATTGGATACCTATTGTAGGATTTTAAAGGAGAATTATTCACCCAAGGGACAGAAAAATGAACGCCAGTATTCGCAAGCATAAATAGTTATTAATACTATTAATATGTGAAACATCAGGAGAGAAAATAAAATAAAAAAATGGGATATTTATTGCATTTAATTTAAGATAGGTGTTAAGGTGTAATCAAAGAAGACTGATCGCATTACTCCCAGGCTGTATTTACCAGTAATGCCATTGATGGAGTATCAAATATGAATTCTATGTTCGCTCAAGTTAACTCACAATCAGCAGTTGAAAAACTGCCGCTACGTTCCTTAGTTTTCATTGACTCAGGCGTGGCAGACTACGAGTCCATTGCAGCCGGAGCGCTCCCAGGACAGCAAGTAATCATACTCGATCGCAACCAAAACGGCATCGAACAAATCACTTCAGAAATTGCCAAATATGCCTCTACTAATGGGGAGATCGATTCAGTACACATCATTTCTCACGGTAATTCTGGGAATCTAGAACTAGGTAACACTTCTCTGAGTTCAGATAACATAGAACAATACGCCAGTCAGTTGCAAAACTGGCAAACCGGACTGTCGGAAACAGCAGACATTATGCTTTACGGCTGCGATGTAGCATCGGGGACAGGCGCTAATTTCGTCGATCGCATTTCGGAATTAACCGGAGCCGATGTAGCAGCATCCACTAACTTAACCGGGATAGGCGGCGACTGGAATTTAGAATTTGCCAAGGGCGATATTGAATCTCCCTTAGCCTTAAATGCTGAGGTGATGGCAAGTTACCAAGGGAATTTAGCTACCATCGTCGTTACCAATAATAACGATAGCGGAGCAGGGTCCTTAAGAGCCGCGATCGCCTCTGCTGCGGCCGGCGATACCATCACCTTCGCTCCCGGTTTAGCAAATCAAACCATCACCTTAACTAGCGGTCAACTCGACATTCCCGTTGGCAAAAATATCACGATTGACGGCGCGGCAGCCACTGGTTTAACCATCAGCGGTAACAACGCCTCCCGCGCATTTTTTGTCAATGCAAATGTAGTGACAGCTACCAATTTCACCGTCAAAAACCTGATTATTACCAACGGTAAAACAACCGAGACAGGAGGTGCGATCGGCACAACGGACGAAGTAAATCTCACAGTAGACAATGTTCAGTTCAACAACAACGTCGCCGACAAAGGCGGTGGTGCAATCTTTGGTAATTTCAACAATACCCTGACAGTAAGCAACAGTAAATTCAACGGTAACGTAGCCACCGCAGGTAATGATGAACGGGGTGCAGGTGCGATCGGCTTTTTGAGTTTCAAAGCAATTACAGTCACCAACAGCGACTTCACAAGCAACAAAGGAATTAACGGTGGAGCAATTAACAGCCTTCAAGGGAAGCTGACAATTGACAACTCCCGATTCATCGGCAACGATACCACCGCAGCCACTTTCGCCGCAGGTCAGCCCAATGATTTCTTAAGAGGTTTCGGCGGCGCACTTTATACCGATCGCGCCAGCAATCCGAATGAAGCTTCCGGCACAATTAAAATCACCAAAAGTGTATTTCAAGACAACAAAGGTCGGGGCGAAGGCGGAGCAGCATATCTGTTTACCGGCACCCAAGACAGCGTAACCATTGCAGACAGCACCTTCCAAAACAACGAAACTTTGTCGCTTCCCGGTGGAAGCGACGGCATTGGAGGCGGGTTGGTGAACTTGAGCAACGGGCTCAACAAAGGACTTACAGTCTCCAACACCACCTTTGCTGGCAACAAAGCCCCCGGTCAAGGCGGCGCAATGTGGATCATGGATGCGCCTACCACGATTACCAACAGCACCTTTTCAGGGAACCAAATTACTGGAACCACTGACTTTTACGGCAATGTCGGCGGTGCAATGGCTCTTTATGCCGACACCACCATCGTCAACAGCACCTTTGCTGATAATTCCGCCCGTTGGGTGGGTGGAGCAATCTCGGCAGCCGAAGGAAAGTCTGTCACTGTCAAAAACACGATTTTTGCCAACAACACGGCGGGGAATGAGTTTGGCATTCAGCAAAACACCAGCAGCGAACTAACTGACCAAGGTGGCAATTTTCAGTGGCCTGTCAAAAAAACCAATAACTTCAACGATTACAATGCGACTGCAAGCATTACGATCGCAGACCCCCTCCTGGGCCCACTGCAAAATATCAACGGCGCTTTTGTCAGGCCATTGCTGACAGGAAGTCCGGCCATTGATAAAGGAGTTCCTTCTGGGGCACCAGCTACAGATCAACGGGGTGTGGCTCGCCCTCAAGATGGTGATACGATTCCAGGGGCGATCGTGGACAGCGGTTCCTTTGAATTTAGCGTTAGTGTAGCACCCACACCCACACCGGCACCAACTCCCACACCCACACCGGCACCAACTCCCACACCCACACCGGCACCAACTCCCACACCCACACCGGCATCCCACACCCACACCTATCAGCGCACCCGAATTCAACCTTGGTGGCGTCACTCCCAACCCCGTTGACCAAACTCTCAACGGCGGTAATACTGCCGACTTCATCGTGGGTCGAGGCATTAACGAAGCCATCAACGGACTTGGCGGCAACGATACTCTTTATGGCCTGGGCGGCAACGACAACATCGATGGCGGTGCCGATAATGATTTAATCTTGGGCAATGAAGGCACAGATTTCCTTCAAGGCGGTGCTGGTAACGATACTGTCGCAGGTGGCAAAGATAATGACACTGTTGTGGGCGGAGATGGCAATGACTTGTTGCAGGGAGATCTAGGCAAAGATACTGTGGCTGGCGGTGTAGGAAACGATACCATTTTCGGAGGCAAAGATGACGATCTTTTGTTCGGCGAAGATGGCGACGACTACATTTTAGGCAACTTAGGAAACGACACAATTAATGCTGGAAACGGCAACGATATTGTGTTTGGCAATGAAGGTGCAGACCTGATATTTGGTCAAGCTGGAAATGACACGCTTTCCGGTGGCAAAGATAATGACACACTCTACGGCGGTGAAGGCAACGATTTGCTGTTCGGCAACAATGAAAATGACTTCATCGATGGAGGTGTCGGCAATGATACGCTTTATGGCGGTAAAGGTAACGATTTCCTCATCGGCGGCGATGGTAGCGATTTCCTCAGCGGCGATATTGGGGACGATACTTTGACAGGCGGTACTGGTAACGACGTGTTTTTCCTAACCCAAAGTATCGGCACTGATACAATTACTGATTTCCGTAAAGGCGAGGATTTAATTGGGTTGAATCCAAGTCTGAGTTTCAATCAACTCAGTATTACTTCCAGCAACAATCAAACTTTAATTAGTGTGACTGGCACTGGTCAATTGTTAGCCAAATTGAACGGTATTGCACCAAATACTCTCACCGCTAGCGATTTCACTCAAATAACAATCTAAGTGCGCTGGATGTCCCAGTTTTGACTGGTGCAGAAACTACGCAAAACATCTAAATCAGGACTTACGCACTCACTACGATTTTACGTCCTTACGAAAATCACAAACTAATCGCCAAGGATTATTTCTCATCACGAGTGCGTCAGTCCTAGACTTTGTAGAAATCATGAAAATAGGAACATCTACTCCTCTCTAACTCTGTGTTCTCTGTGTTCTCTGTGGTTCCTTAAAAAACAATCTCATTGTTGTATCTACCACCCCACAACAAAAAATATCATAGGTATGCGAAATGAGTTCAAACTTTTCCACAACTATAAATTCTCAATTGGATGTCCACACTTCTCCTTCTAAAGCTATTGTTTTCATAGAATCCGATTTAGAAGACTATCAAACTCTGGACAACGGTATCCTGGCTGGTGCAGAGAAAATTATATTAGATAAAAATGGCAATGGAGTCCAACAAATTAGTGCCGAATTGCAAAAAATCGCTGCGGCTGGTGAAACTGTAGACCAAGTTCACATCTTTTCTCATGGCAATTCGGGCAGCTTGCAGTTAGGTTCTACCACTTTGAACTCCGATAATTTATCAGAATATCAAAGTCAGTTGCAAGAGTGGCGCAACGCCCTCAGCGACCAAGCTGATATCATGCTTTACGGTTGCGATGTAGCGGCTGGTGCGGGGAGTGATTTTGTCGATCGCCTTTCAGAGTTAACCGGTGCTGATATTGCAGCATCCACCGATAAAACAGGCCGCGGTGGTAACTGGAATTTGGAGTTTAGCAAAGGGAATATTGAAGCGCCCCTAGCCCTAAATCCAGAAGTAATGGCAGATTATCAAGGGACTTTAGCAACTATTACCGTTACCAACACTAATGATAGCGGGCCTGGCTCCTTGAGAAGTGCGATCGCCTCCGCAGCCGCCGGCGACACCATTCAATTTGCATCCAGTCTAGCCAATCAAACAATTACTCTCACCAACGGTCAACTTGTCATCAATAAAAACTTGACAATTGACGCAATTGGTGCTAGTAATTTAACCATTAGTGGTAACAACGCTTCGCGGGTAATCTTCACAGAAGGTTCGACCAATGTTACTCTCAAAAACCTGATTGTTGCCAACGGCAAAGTTCCAGGAACCGATCCAAATGATGAAACAACTAGCAGTGGCGGTGGCATTCAAACTGGCGGTAATAGCACTTTAACTTTAGAAAATTGCCAAGTCAATAATAACGTCGCTGGTTTCGGTGGCGGTATTTATACAGGTTTTCGCAGTACAACTACAGTCATTAATAGTAAGTTTAGTGGCAATGATGGTTCTTTAGCCGACGACACTGAACGCGGCGGCGGGGCGATCGCCACTAAAAGCGGCGGTTCCCTCACCATCAAAGGTAGCGAATTTACCAACAATAAAGGTAGCTACGGCGGGGCTGTCAATAACCTGTTGGGCAGCTTGACCATCGAAAACTCTAAATTCACCGGCAACCGCACAGACAAAGGTGTTGGTGGCGCAGTTTATGTCGATGGCGCTAATGGTTCTGGCCCCAATGCAAGCCCCGGCCCAGTTGCTGGCACTATTGCGATCCGTAACAGCGTTTTTGATGGCAATATCGGGACTGGAGAAGGAGGTGCAGCCTTTCTATTTGGCTATTTACAAGATAAAGTAGTTTTGGAAAATAGCACTTTTATTAACAACAAAGCAGTCAAATATTCATCAGGTTCTGGCGGGTCTGGAGGCGGTGTTCGTCATGGAAATGCCGAGTTGACTGTTACCAACTGCACCTTTGCTAACAACACAGCCGATGATAATGGTGGCGGCTTGTGGTTGGGCGAAGATGGCAATGTCAGTATTGTTAATAGTACGTTTTCCGGGAACACTTCTGTCAATCAGGGCGGAGGAATAGTTGTCGCTAACAGAGATTCTTTTGCAACGAATATCGTCAATTCCACTTTTGCTAAAAATAGCGCTGGAGAATATTCTGGAGGTATTGCAACGTTTGGAAATCAGCCAATTACTGTCAAAAATACAATTTTTGATAGCAATACAGCCGGGAATCCTTTTAAGGTTAAGCAGCAAACTGGAAGGGAACTAATTGATGGGGGAAATAATCTGCAATTTCCTGCTAAACTGACGACGGGAGATCCTAATGATAATAATGCGACTGCCAAGGTGACGATCGCCGATCCGAAACTTGGTCCTTTACAAAATATCAACGGCGCTTTTGTACTGCCATTGCTAGTAGGAAGTCCCGCCATTGATACTGGTACTGGTGCGGGGGCACCGGCTACGGATCAGCGGGGTGTGACTCGCCCTGTGGATGGTGATGGTAACGGAAGTGCGATCGTTGATATCGGTGCTTTTGAATTTAGTCTTACTCCCACACCAACACCCACTCCCACACCAACTCCCACACCAACACCCACACCCACACCCACTCCCACTCCCACTCCCACTCCCACTCCCACACCGACTCCCACACCAACTCCCACGCCAACTCCCACGCCAACTCCTACTCCTACTCCCACGCCAACTCCCACGCCAACTCCTACTCCTACTCCCACGCCAACTCCCACACCAACACCCACTCCCACACCCATTCCTGGTACCGATGATTGCTTGTGCGATCGCGTCAGCGCCCCGGAATTCAACTCTGCCAGCATTATTCCTAACCCCGTTCAACAAACTCAGGGCGGCGGTAGCACTGCGGATTTCATTATGGGTGCCTCCCTCAACGACTTGATTAATGGGCTGTCTGGGAATGACACCCTCTACGGTATGGGCGGCAATGACAACATTGATGGTGGTGCCGATAACGATTCAATTTTTGGCAATGATGGTGCCGATTTGATTCAAGGTGGCGATGGCAACGATACTATCTATGCGGGGAAGGATAATGACACTGTTTTGGGTGGCGATGGCAACGATTTTTTGAGGGGAGATTTTGGTAAAGATACGATGGCTGGTAGTATCGGCAATGATACTATTTTTGGTGGCAAAGATGACGATATATTGTTTGGTGAAAATGGCGATGACTATATTTTAGGGAACTTAGGAAATGACACAATTAATGCTGGAAATGACAATGATATTGTGTTTGGCAATGAAGGTGCAGACCTGATTTTTGGTCAAGCTGGCAATGATACGCTTTACGGTGGTAAAGAAAACGACAGTCTTTGTGGTGGCGATGGTAATGATTTAATTTTGGGTGGTAATGATAGCGATCTTGTAGATGGTTGTGCCGGCAATGATACGCTTTACGGTGGCAAAGGTAACGATATTCTCAGTGGCGGTAGTGGTGCTGATTTCCTGAGTGGTGATGCTGGGGACGATACTTTGACTGGTGGTTCGGGAAATGATGTGTTTGTGTTAAGTCCGAATGGGGGAAGCGAGTTGATTACTGATTTCCGCAATGGTGAGGATTTAATTGGATTGAATCCTGGTTTGAGTTTGAGTCAACTCAGCATTATTTCTAGCAATAATCAAGTGTTGATTAGTGTGAGTGCCACTGGTCAATTGCTGGCAAATTTGAATGGTGTACCGGCTAAGACTATTACCGCTAGTGATTTCATTAGTCTGTAGTGATTATAGTTGCCAAACAAACTATATCGAGATCTGATCGGAGGTACGATCGAGAATTGGTAATATAAAATCCTCTCTTCATCGTCCTGTATTAAACTCTCTCTTCTCTTCCTTCGCGTCAAGAGCGCCTTCGCGGTTAAATCATTCCGATACAACCGGCCCATACTTCGACCCGCTCGCGTAGTCGAAGGGCAGCACAAGTACCCCATTACCAATTACCAATTACCAATTACCAATTACCAATTACCAATTACCACAGGACTTACGCAGACACACTATATGTAGTGTGCAGACAACTACGTTAGCGAAGCACTCGTTGCAGGATCGCACCCACTTGACGATTAGGACGATCGACAGATCCAGGGCGATCGACAGATCCAGGGCGATCGAGTTATTTCCTTGGACTTGACTGACGATTTTAGATAAAAAAATTGCCCAGTTAACCGCGACAGAGTATCCCGAAGCTCATCACTTCGGGCATATAAAAAACTTTTGCTTTGCACTGTCTGGAATTACTGTTGCCTAAGCCCTGAGATATTAGTTGACTCGCGTTGATGGGATGTAACGGAGTCACTGCTATTTAAGTTCCCATAATGGCAAATGCAGCATCCGTAATAGAACTAGCTGGCACATCAGACAGAATGGTCAGTAATTCTTGATTAGCAGCGATGCGGACGAAGGTATCTCGTGCAGAGATGCCAGTACCTTGAGCGATCGCTAACTGCTCGAACCTCAAACCACCGGACTTAACATACTTGGAAGTCAGCGACCGTTACAAAATTTAAATAGTTAGGTTATTGGAGCAATTTGATTTCTTGTTCAAGAGTATCTATCTGCTGCCGGATTAAATTGACCTTTTCTCCCTGTCCAGAAGAGTTTGGGATTAATTTTTCCACCTGAGATAAGCAACCCTCTAAATCGTAAATTAGCTGACCTCTAGTGAACTCCCGTTTTGGCCGAGAAGTACCATCAGAAAATGGCTTCAGACACCCGTATCTCTCTCGTAAAGACTGTATTGCCTGGAATGATGGGTCTGTTGGGGAGACATCAAAACCCTCATCAAACTCCTGCGGGGTTAGGGTATCAGGCTGTTTTTGCTTTTGCTTTGCCTCTGCAATCAAGTTTCTATTTACTGAGGGGGGAGCAATGCTGAATGTATAACCTGGTGCATTAGCTTTACGCTGAAGGAATTGAGTAATTTGAATTCCCTGACCTCGAAATTTATCACCTGGGTTTGGGTCAAAACCACCACTGTGAATTCCTACTAATTCACCCCTAATGTTAAAAACAGGGCCGCCACTCATGCCGCTCCTTACTCCAGGAGAAGCAGCATCGTAAGCCAGAGTAAAGCCAAAGTTGCCAACTGAGTCAGGGGGTTTTTTTGATGTGATTTGAGCTACCGTAAATCGGCGTCTTCTAGTTAGATCTGGTTCCTCTGGCAAAGGAGTTGGCCACCCTGATATAAAGAGTTTATCGCCTTCATTGACACCCGAGCGATCTATGGTAGCAACTGGGTAAGGGCGATCGCTCCAAAACTCCAACACCGCTAGATCGAGTTCTTTATCGTTACCTGGATTGCCCAACAATTCAGCACTTTTTACGGTATATACTTCACCATCCGGTGTCCGAAGACCGTAACCCCTGTTGGGATTTCCCAGTTTCAATTCAACCACATGAGCGTTGGTTAGAACGTAGTGAACGAAGTTCTTGATCGTACCTGACCCGCCTGGGCCAGCGGTAACATCATCGTTGTCTTCTCGTCGAGCCACAATTACTCCCGATCCAGCATATTCAAATGTAATTCTTTTAGCTTCTTCTTCAAGCCTTGCTTTATTTTCTAAATCAGCATTAATAAAAACAGTAGTAGCGCTGGCGATCGCGCTCACATCGGCTTCATCGTCCGCTTGAGCCAGTATAGTTGGGTGAGACACCTTACCCAAGGTGTCGGTTGGGGAGGCTATAGTTGCAGGTGACTGGGAAGTATTAACAGTTATTAGCAGTACCAAGACAGTCATAACAGCCACTAGATAAATTCCTAACGTTTTCCATTGAAGCTTGAACATGATTTGCGGTGATTTATAATTCTGAAAATACAGGGTTTGAGAGCGGAAAATTCCCACGAACTTTCCTTGCCAGGTATGGCATTTTAGCTGCTCTAGATTGGTCCATTATTGGGTGCGCCTTCTCTAGATCGAATTAATTTAACAACTGCTTGTTGAATTAATTGGACTCTTTGTTCGAGAGAAGCGATAGATGCTTGATTTTCTTGAGTTGAGGTGGTACTTGCGCGTGCTCTTATTATTTCTGTCACCTTGTCTAAGCAGGTATTCAAATTTAGAGCAAATTCACCGCGAGTTGCAGGACGATCGCCTCGAAAAGTGCCATCATCAAACCCAGTTAGGCATCCATAGCGCTCTACTAAACTCTGCAACGCTTGATAGTAGTAGTCACTAGGTTTAACATCTGTCATCTGGTTAATGCTACTTATCTGAGCTAGAGTGGGCATTGTAGTAGCGAACGCCAGAATTATAGCAGTGAGAATAGCTACTAAACCGAGCGCTAATGCTTTCCATTGAGTTTTTGACATAGTTTGTCCTTTGATGAGGAGTTTTACAAAAAGTGGCAATTAGAAATATTTCATAGCGACAAGAAGGCATTGGGGGATGACTTTGGTGGTGCTATTGGGGGAACAGGTGATAAGGAATCAGTCGCCGACAGTGGTAGGCTCAAGCTATTTCCTACCTCGTGTCGCAGGAGGTAATTGACCGGATCGTTGCACGTATCTAGAAATGGGAACAGCCCAGCTTAAGGCTTCCATGCGCTTAAACAGTTCTGGAGATGGAGTAGTTCCATCTGCCAAAGTGAACGCATCAATACCTTGAATCGGATGTTTACCACGACCGTTGATACCAATCAACCTCCCCTCGCGATCCAAGACGGGCCCCCCACTCATACCAGCTTCAATGTCGTTGGTATAACCGAGTTGGTAGCCACGGGGCAAAGATTGATTTGATAGCAGCATGGCTATTGTTCCTGTAGTCAAGCGATAAGCTCTTAGCCCCCAATTAAGAGTTTCTTCTACGGAGTTGGAACCCTGATATTGATAGTTGGGGAAGCCAGAAGCATAAACCGGCTCCCCAACAGATAGATATTTAGAATTTCCCACGGCAGCAACTCGATAAGGAGTTCGACTTTCAAACTGAATAAGAGCTAGGTCAACTCCTTCTAAACTGGGAAGTCGCTTGCGGTAGGCAGAATGATTCTGGCCGTCAGGTGTCAGAATTGTAAAGCGGTCGTCTGGGCTGGGATTAGCTACATGATCGCAAGTCAAAACGGTGTAAGTTTGTCCTTGACGGTCAACAATAACTCCAGAACCGGCCCCTAGCTTGTTCAAAACTCGCACGGTCACGAGTTTTGCCATTTCGGCAACCGAAGAATCGATCTGTGAATAACTCTGAGTAAAAATCCTGGCGGTATCGTTATTTAATCGCTCTGTAACCCTTTCGCAAAGTTGTTTCCGGGTATCACTACTTTGAGCAAAAGTAATGTTGTTCCAAACAATTAGAGGTCTTGTTTTCTTGCCACTAGAACTAACGGCAATAGTTAGATAGCCACTATCTGCATTGACACATTGAAAAGATGTGCTAGCAGAAGCAGGTTCACCTCTCAAGAGGGTTGCTCCAGTCAATAGAAAACCAGTAAGTTGAATGAGAAACTTATATTTCACGGTGAACCTGGACTAGCACTAAACACGCCGACCTGAATCTTTAGCTACAGTCTTTTTACTCTGTTGGCTTTACCATTTGAGAATTTACAATTCTGAGTTAAATGTCCTCCTTATTGGAACCACCACCGTTATCGCTGGGATTTGGATTAACAGAACCACCACCGTTATCCCTGGGAGTTGAATTGTCCAAATCCCCTCCAGCCGAATTCAACTCCTGCTCAACCGCATCTCCAAACGGTATGTAAGTTCTTGGCCGACTCATGCGAACTGGATTCGGGCTTGTGAAAGGTTGAGCAGAAACATTGAGAAATGTTGCGAGGGTTTGGCCTGGATTGGTTCTTGGGGGCAATGTCATCAACAAATTGCCACTATCGCAACCAGATTGGTTATTGTTGACGTAGCAGATGACATCGTAACCGTTAACTTGTCCAACTGTGAGGAGCAAACCACTGAGCTTACCACCGTTGTTCGCTACTGCCGTCTCCAAGCGTCCTGAAATTTCTTGGCAACGCTTTTGAGGTGTATAGCCACTCCCAGAAAAGACTGGGTTATTGTACGTGATTAAAGGATTCGTCTTCTTGCCACCAGCGACAGCAATGGTGGCATACCCGCTACCGGAAGTAATACATTGAAAAGTAGTAGGTGCAGCAGAGGCTGGCTTACCGCTCAAGGCGATCGCACCAGAAAGCGTGAGACCAGCAATAGATAAGTTTCGCAGAAAAGTTTTGTTATACATGACTTCTTACTCCTATCGATCGTTGTGTAATTTAAAAATTAGTGGTAAAATGCACTCTTATTTCGATTGAATATCCCCTAAAAAAGGGTTTTTTAGCGTGCATTTTGGCAAGCCTGGACTGCGGCTGCCTCGCTAATCTCAGTTCTGACTCTGACGGTTTTACAGTTCACATCATTCTCAACACAAATCCAGCCTGAAAATGGTTTCTGTACCTCTGTTCGATACAGCAAATTCTCCATACACTGCTGAATCGCCTGTGGCGACCCTCCAACCGGATTAGTCCAGGTTGTACCTCCGCCTCCGGGAATACTGACAGGAGCCACTGGATTGCCACCCACCGCATTACGGCACTGGTTGACCGCTTCTTCTTCACTCAATACCGAAACCCTAATCGAACTCGCCCAGCAGACATTCTTGGGATTAAAGAAGTTTCGATGATCAGTCCAGCATTGAGTTCCGGTGCTCCTCTCAGCAGAGAACGCATCGATCGGGTAAATGTATTCTGTCTTACCATCCTTTCGCTGTCGAGGTGCACCCTCGTAAGTGCTAAATCGCTTATTCTCTACACATCTTTCGATCGCCAAACCACCACTGGAACACAGGTCAGCAGCTTTATCAGGCGAAACGCCTTGGCGGACAAACTCATTAAGACATTCTCGAATCGAACTCTGGGCGATCGCGCCTTGGGTCATTAGCAATGGTGATAGCATCGTGGCGATCGCGCCTGCCATCGTCAATGCTTGATGATTTATAATCATGGCTCTACAAATAATGGAAAGTTGTCTTAGCGTGCGTTTTGGCAAGCCTGAACGGCAGCAGCTTCACTGGTTTGAGTTCTCACGGTTTGCAGTTGCCAACCGCCCCAACCATCTTCTCGACTCACTTGGCTGCAATAACTGCGAGTGCAAACTAGCTGTTGTTCGTACATCAGGTTTTTCATGCAGTTACTGATCCCCTGCGGAGAACCACCAATTTGCCGTCGCGGTTGGTAAATTACGGGAGGTTGCGACTGATAAATGACCGGGGGCTGCGCTGCAGTCCCGCCAGCAGGAGTTGGCGAAGCCGGACAGCCAAAAGGAGTGCAAGGATCTGCACCCGGATTTGGGCAACCAAACGGGTTACAAGCACCGGCACCGGGTTGAGAACAGCCGAAGGGATTGCACGTTTGGGCAACTGAAGGCTGTGCGTGTCCGAGTAAAGGTAGAATGGCGCTCAGAACCCCGATCGTTAGTGCTTTACTAAAGGAAACTGACAAAAACCCACGCTTGGGTGAGCGTCCGAGAGATTGGTTCATCTTCATTCCTGCTAGTGTTTGCTGAAATTGTTCGGTAGATGCCTAACCAGCTGAAGGTTTTGAGTAGCCTTTCGTGCCAACAAACTGTTACATCCGGCTTTTCTACCTGGTTGCAAAAGAATGCCATGCACCGCCTGCATGTAGTTAATTCAGCTAAAATGTCTCAATACGCCGTTTAGTCCTGCTGATATTTCATCAACGATAAGTGCTGCTGTATTTGATGCTCTGCCCAATTGCATAACATCAGATGTAACTACTTTACCGCTGTGTAGCAAGTCCGGCAGTCCGATAAAAGTCCGATAAAAGTCCGATAAAAGTCGGATCGAAGTCGGATCGAAGTCGGATCGAAGTCGGATCTAGAATCTAAAAATTATCTGTCTCTATTGACTAGCCCATTAGCTCATTCTTCACAAAATCATGAGTATTTATACTTAAAACAAAATGTCCGATCGCTCACCTCTGCTAGCTGTGGTTGTCTGTGCGACAGTTGAGGGTGCGGAATCATATCGTTTCCGGTAGCGTCGGAATTATTAGTAGCGAAAATTAGGACACTAAGCGCGTGCCCATAGGTGTCAACTTAAGCATGAAAGCCTTGGTATCTCTCGTTCATAGCCAACTCTAGATCCCCCTCGCATCCCCCTTAAGAAGGGGGACGAAAGATCGGACTCTTGTCCCCCCCTTCTTAAGGGGGGCTCGTTCGGATCTAGATTTAATAGTCAAACAACAGTCTCTGACTGGGTTTGACCTTAAGTTGACACGAAGAAGGGCACGCGCTTAGTGTCCCTACGGGTATCGCGTGTAGGGACACTCCAAGAGCCGTGTCCTCTATATCATTCCGGCGCACCCGGAATTGATATCATTACCTGAGATCGAATAGAAATAGTTATTTTAGAAGTCTATATGGAAAAAATGACTGATGATGAGGCACTAAATATCCTTGAGGAAATTCTCGAAATAAAGCAATTAAACAATGTGCAGAAGATAGTCTTTTGTCAAGCTTGGGAAGGACAGTCTTATATGCAGATTGCTAATGCTTTTGACTATGACTATAGCTATATCAAAGATACTGGATCGCAACTTTGGCAGATGCTCTCAACCGCTCTACGACAAAAAGTGACAAAGTTGAATTTTCAGAGCGTCCTCAAGCATTATGCTAAACATCGAAAATCTCAGTTCGCTAGTCAATCTGCTTTTTCTCGACCAGAAGTTGAACCCTTAGAGAGTTCATTGTCACCCAACTTTTTTACACTTTCTATAATAGATGAGGATGAAACTCGTTGGGTTGGGCGCGAATCGTTAGTTGATGCGCTAACTGAGAAGATTCAAGGCATTTGTCTCGTCCTAATGCTAGTAGGAATTACAGGGATTGGCAAGTCCTCTCTGGCAATTCGACTGAGTTTAGAACCAGCGATCGCTCAAACATGGCCATTCCTTCATGTAATTCGCTTTGATGCTGAGCAGCAAACCTTTGAACAATTCGCTCGCTTACTTTTAAAAGAGCAGATGAGATCGGATTTTGAGTTAGAACACGAGTCTCAAAAACTGGTCATCGATTTAGTTAATTATTTGCAAACCCATCCCTCTTTGCTGCTCCTCGACATGGTTGAGGAAATCCTGGAAACGGGCGATCGCGGCGAGTTTCACTACAAAGATCCCTTATTTGCCCAATTTTTCGATCGCTTTATCCAAGTAGAACCAATGCCATCTCGCTTGATTCTAACTTCTCAGGATCGCCTCCCTGTCATAGCCGAGGGACGGTATTTAGAGCGATCGCACCTAGAATACCTCAAAGGCTTAAATCCCGAAGAAGCCCTCGAACTTTTTGGGAGTTGGGAAGTTTATCCTCAGACAGATGAGGAACGTGAATATCTACAACGCATCGTTAGGGTTTATGAAGGCCATCCGCTTGCTTTGCGAGTAATCGCTGGAGAAATTCGAGAAAGTCCATACAACCGCGACATTCAAGCCTACTGGCACGATTATGGCGAAGAGATTGTAACCATTGAACAACAGCAAATAGCTTCTGATTTACGTTCGAGCGCGGACTCAGTAACTTTAGCCAATTACAGCATCAACTTAACCGATCTAGTTAAGTGCCGCATCGAACGAACATTTATCCGTCTGCGCGTTTCATCTCCTTTGGCTTACATTCTGCTCTGTATGGGAGCTACCTATCGATGCTCTGTAGAGCGAACTGCTTGGCTATTATTAATTGCGGAGTGTCCTAAAGAAGCGCAAATAATTGCCTTTCAAACCTTACAACGCCGCTTTCTCCTAGAAACAGACTCTAAGGCTGGGCGCGTATTCTATCGGCTTCACAGTTTAATTCGCAGCATCGCGCTCCAGCATCTTGTTAATTTTAAACCAGAGATCCTGTTATGAATTTTGCCTTGGATCGAGCATTGCAACTGAAGACGCTAACAGAATCCCAGATTTTAAATTGCTGCTTGACACCAGCAGGAGAGTTGGTTCTAAATAATGCACATCCTCTCGATCGACAACCGACTCTCTATGAAAAAGCGCATTTACGAGCCGCTTTTTACTGGCTCAAGCACTATCAACCCAATCACCAAGCTTCTCAACTCGAACAAGTCCGAGGCTACTTGGAGGCGGCTCACCATCTAGAACAGTTAAAAGCCTGGGATCTGATTCGCCAAATTTTATTTGTTCGTCCTAATATCGAAGGGAATTCGCAGGTTTTACACCAACAGCTTGGAATTTGGGGACTTTACCGAGAACAAATCGCTCTATGTCAACCTTTATTGGGTAAAGTTAATCCCCAATTGGATTGTCTTTGTCTCAATGACCTGGGCTATGCTTATACCCATCTTTGTCAGTTTCCCACCGCAGTCGATTACTACCAGCGTTTATTACAACTAGCCACAGAGAATCACAATACAGAGGCTCAAGCTAAAGCACTTGGTGGTTTAGGGCTTTGCTACGGCAATTGGGGACAATATCAAACAGCTTGGAATTACTGCCAGCAGCAGTTGCAGGTATTGGATCGAATTGATGAATCTGGCTGTCGCGTTCAATCGGATGAAGCTGTATCGCGAGAAAGCTTGGGATGGGAGCAAGACAGTTACGGCGAAGGCTCGTCTACAGCGGTTGAGAGAGGTCAAACTTTGGCGACTTTGGGATATTTAGCCATTCACCTGCGACAGTTTCATCAGGCGACTCATCACTGTCAGCAAGCATTAGCGATCGCCCGTACTATTAACGATACGCAAACCCAATGGTACGCTCTCGGACGGCTTGCCGTCGCCAATGCTCAGTTGGGTAAACGCCAAAAAGCTTTAGATGCCTTAGAGCAACAGTATCAGCAACGACACCAAAACCGCAATTGCCATCAAGTTAGTGTTGTATTGGTGAATTTGGGCTTAGTCTACTGTTACCAGCGCAACTTTAGAGCCGCTCTAACCTGCTCCCAAGAACTTTTGGAAATTAATCAACACAGTGGTGATATAAGCGTTCAATGTTACGCCTTACTAACTCTGGCATTTATTCATACTTGGCAAGATGAGGTTCAACTAGCTTTAGAAAAAACCCAGCAATGTTTGGATCTGGCCCGTCAATATCACTATCAACACCACGAATCTCAGTCATTATCGCAATTTTCTTATCTCTATAGCGCACTGGGAGACATTTCTAAAGCACTAGATTATGGAAAACAAGCTTTAGCGCTCGCTCAAACCGTTAATAATTCTTTATTTAAAGGGATTGCACTGGCAGTTTTAGGATTGGCTTACCTGGAAGCGGGTAAGTTTATACAGAGTTTGCGTTTTATCGTTGCTAGTTTGATCGCGCTCCCTCCTTGGCGCGGTGGAGATAGCCAATTGTTGCTGGCGATAATTCTCAAACGATTATTCAAATATTATGGCGATCGGTTCTCAAGATTTTAGTTCGGTTGAGCTGTGAGGTGGGTAAAAGACTGTCGTGCCCGATCGCCGCCTATTTGCGTTACATTGAAGGAATTAAGCGCGATCGGCAATTAGGGTCTGGATTAAGGGGGCGATCGCTCAATTTAAAAAAGCAAGTACAAAAAGTCGTATTTGCCCAACAAATATCGGGCAATTTAACCAACTGCGAAACCATTACAAAGAAGTTGTCGAAGCTCAAACCCTAGATTTCAAACTATACTTGGCAATTCCAGCGCTCCTTGTACGATAATAAATTTCAAACCCCGCTGAAAGATGGAAAAATCTGGATTGAAGAAGACCGGACTGAGGACGGTATGGTCTTACAATATTATGCGAAAAGCAATCCCAAATGCCTTGTGCAATGGGATAGAGAGCTGCGTAGTTCAGCTTTAGAAGGGTCAATCCGCTCGAAGTAAAAAAGAAAGGGGAGGGACTTAATGCCTCCCATGTCATGCAATAAATGACTATACTTTTACAAGCTATGGTGGATATTATCACTTGCGATCGACTCTAAAGCTGAGTACGATCGCCTCATGGCTACGAATTTTTTTGAGAATACCTCTCTGGGACGATCTAAATCCTTGACAATCATTATATCTTGTGTTATTTGCACTTTCTGACCGATCGGCATAACCTAATTTTAAGAGGAGCTCCTAGCTGCAAGGGAGGTTTGCCTACTTTTTTGAGGCTGTTTCTCGATCGTTAGCTAAAATGTCATGTATGTGTCACATTTGGTCGTCCAGGTACAATTAAAATGTGACAGTTGACATTGGTAATGGTTTGTCAATTAATGCTAACTTATACCAATTTTAAAAAAGAATGCAACAGTATTCTTGTCCCCCCCCTTAGCAAGGGGGGGTTAGGGGGGGTCTTTGAGTGTTGCATGATTTTAGAAAAATGGTATTAATTAAAAGTATTTTGATCGGCATACTTTTATTCATCATCAACAAGGTACCCGATGCCTGGAACCCATGTCTAGGAAATATCGTCGGGGAAATGCTACAAGATTGAGTTTAGTCATCCACCAGAATCTTCGCTCCGATTTCTCCCTGAATTACTCCCAGCCAAATGTATTATCTGCCAATCGCAAACATTATGTTGGAATTAGTCAAAAATATATTTTCTCCTACTCAATATATGCCACACGGTCATTGCTATCTGTGGCAAACACCTTTGGTATGGCTGCACGTAACGGGCGATTTTTTAATTGGGCTCGCCTATTTTTCAATTCCCCTGATGCTGATTTATTTTGTATTAAAACGGCGGGATGTTCCTTTTTTAGGGATTTTCACTTTATTTGGTGCATTTATTATTCTGTGCGGCACTGGTCACTTCCTAGACATTTGGACTCTGTGGCATCCCGCCTATTGGTTGTCCGGACTCGAAAAAGCCCTCACTGCAATGGTTTCCTGTTACACTGCTGGACAGATGGTAACACTATTGCCACAATTTCTATCATTAAGAACCCCCCAAGAATTAGAAGAAATAAATAGAAAATTGGAGGCTGAAATTTTAGTAAAAAAACAGGCAAGATTAGAGTTGCGTAGGGCCTATGACGACTTAGAAATAAAGGTGCAAGAACGCACATCCCAGTTGATAGAAACGAACAAATGCTTAGAAAGAGAAATTGGGGAGCGCCAGCAAGCCGAGTTAAAATTGCGCTCTGTTACCGAACGCTTGCAATATTTATTGGCGACAACTCCGGCAGTAATTTTTAGCTGCCAACTAGGCGGAAATTATGACGTGACATTTGTTAGCGAAAATATTTTTTTAATGATTGGTTATGAAGCCCAAGAATTTATAAATTGTTCCCTTAATTGGTATACCTTGATTCACCCAGAAGATAGAGAAAATGTGAGTAATTTGTTCGCTCAAATATTGGAAAAAGAATCAATTTCCTACGAATACCGCGAACTGCACAAAGACGGTAGTTATCGGTGGATATACGATGAGGTTAAGTTGGTAAAAGATGCTGCTGGTCTACCTATAGAGTGCGTTGGTTATGCCGTAGATATTACTGCGCGTAAACAAGCGGAAATCACCTTGCAGCAACAACTAAAAAGGGAGAGGCTAGTGAATTCCATTCAAGAGCGGATTCGTTCCTCTCTAAACCTGGAAGAAGTGCTGACAATGGCTGTGGAAGAAGTCCGGGATTTTTTGGCAACTGATAGAACAGTTATTTATCGTTTTAACCCAGATTGGAGTGGCTTTATTGCCGTTGAGTCAGTGGCAGAAAGTACGATGCCGATTTTGGGAATTGACATTAATGATAATTGTTTTCGGGAACACTACGTGTCTGTTTACCAGGAAGGACACATTCGGGCGATCGACAATATTGACACGGCTGGTATTTCAGAGTGTCACCGTAATTTACTGAGCCAGTTTGAAATTAAAGCTAACCTCGTGGTTCCGATTTTGCAAGGTGAAAAATTATGGGGACTACTGATTGCTCATCACTGTCGGAATCAAAGGCATTGGAACTCTTCTGAGATAGAATCTCTCCAGCAAATTTCCGTGCAGCTAGCAATTGCTATCCAGCAATCGATTCTTTTTGAACAAGCCAAAACAGAAATTCACGAACGCAAAGTGGCAGAATTGGCATTACAAAAAGCTGTCTTAGCTGCGGATAGAGCTAACCGTGCCAAAAGCGAATTCCTCTCTTCTATGAGCCACGAATTGCGGACTCCCCTGAATGCCATTTTGGGATTTAGTCAGGTGATGGTGCGCGATTCATCTTTAAACAATCAACACCAGCAGCATCTACAAATTATTAATCGCGCGGGAGAACACTTGCTTTCCTTAATTAATGACATTTTGGAAATGTCCAAAATTGAAGCAGGCAGAAGTCAGCTTAATGAAAGCAGTTTTAATTTAATCCGTCTGTTAGAAACCTTAGAAGAAATGTTCCGATTGAAAGCTAAATCTAAAAAATTGCTGCTAAATTTTGAAGTAGCTGAAGGCGTACCGGACTTTGTGAAGGGAGATGATGGTAAATTGCGTCAAGTTTTGATTAATCTGATCGGCAATGCGATCAAATTTACAGACACGGGTAGCGTTACCTTGCGAGTAAAAAATCAGGTAGAAAAAAGTGTGAGTGTTGAAACCGCAGAGTTTAGGCTCCCAAAATCAACAATAATCACCGCCGACACCGGTTCCCAAAATTCGGCGGTGTCGGAATTTGATGCTGTAGATGTGAATTATATTCCCCCGGTATCGTTACGAGTTAATTTTGAAATTGAAGATACGGGCGCTGGGATTGATCCAGAAGAGATGAATAAATTATTTCAACCCTTCGAGCAAACAAAAACAGGTTATAAATCTCAAGAGGGGACTGGATTAGGTTTACCAATTAGTCGCAATTTTGTACAAATGATGGGAGGAGATATTAGTGTCATAAGTATACCTGGTTTGGGAAGTAAATTTTCATTTGATATTGAATTCAGGATTGCAGATCCTAGCGATGTTAAAATGCTTCAACCACAGAAACAAGTAATTAGTTTAGCACCGGATCAACCAGAATACCGGATTTTGGTGGTTGACGATCGCCCTGACAACTGTCTAGTCATAGTCAGATTATTGTCACCCCTAGGCATCATCGTGCGAGAAGCTAGAAATGGGCAAGAAGCTATTGCTATATGGGAGGAGTGGCAACCGCACCTGATTTGGATGGATATGCAGATGCCTGTGATGAATGGCTATGAAGCTACCAGACTGATTAAAGCTCATCCCCTAGGTAAAAAAACCGTCATTGTGGCTCTCACTGCTAGCGCTTTTGAAGAGGAACGAAAAACTATTTTGGCCGCCGGCTGCGATGATTTTATACGTAAACCATTCCAGGCAAATGTACTATTTTCGATCATGGAAGAACTTTTAGGTATCAAGTATATTTATGAAGAGCCTGTTGAGGAAACAATCGAAAATGAAACTACAAGTAGCGTAGCTGCTAGCAATCAATCTGTTGAATCCCAACTGAGCAAAATGCCTCTTGATTGGCTGAAAAAGGTATCTGATGCTGCTCATGAATGTTCCGACGATAAAATTTTTAAGTTGATTGATGAAATACCAAGAGAATTTGATTCATCCGCAAAAATCTTAAGGGCTTTAGCTCATGATTTCCTATTTGATGATATTATAGAATTAGGAGCATCGGCCGTTAAAGACCATCAATGTTAAGATTTTATATGAAAAATAAACAAGTTTTCTATCTTATGGAAAGCAATCCTGAGCCTACAATTCCAGCCACCATTCTCGTAGTTGACGATACGCCACATAACGTGCGACTATTATCCACAATCCTCACGGGACAAGGATATCAGGTTCGTAAAGCGCTAAATGGGCAAAGGGCGCTCGCTACAGTGCAAGAGTTTCCACCACATCTAATTTTGCTGGACGTGATGATGCCAGAAATGAATGGGTATGAGGTGTGTGAACATTTGAAATCTTCACCCACTACCAGTTCCATTCCAGTGATTTTTTTAAGCGCCTTAGATGACGCTTCAGATAAGGTGAAAGCCTTTGATGTGGGAGCAGTTGACTATATTACGAAACCTTTTCAAGAGAAAGAAGTGTTGGCACGAGTGGCAAATCAGTTAACAATTCAAAGTCAAAAACAACTACTGCAAGAACAAACGAACCAATTAGAAGAACTTGTCGGACGTTTGGAAGACGAAATTAAAGAGCGACGGCTAACTGAGACAGCTTTACGCCTCGCTCAAAACAAGTCAGATAATTTATTGTTAAACATTTTACCAGCAGCGATTGTTGAAGCTTTGACAAAAGGGGAGAATACTAATGCTGAGAGATTTGACTCAGCAACAGTTTTATTTGCCGATATTGTAAATTTTACTTCTCTTGCTTCCAGAATATCACCTCTAGAATTAGTGAAGTTCCTCAACCAGATTTTTTCAAAGTTTGATGAATTAACTCAGAAACATGGTTTGGAGAAAATTAAAACGAATGGGGATGCTTATATGGTAGCGGGGGGGTTGCCGGTGCCGAGGCCCGATCATGCAGAAGCGATCGCGAATATGGCCTTGGATATGCAGGAAGCGATCGCTGATTTTAAAACAGATAAGGGGGAACCTTTTCAAATTAGGATCGGCATCAATACAGGGCCTGTAGTTGCTGGAGTCATTGGTACTAAAAAATTTAGCTATGACTTGTGGGGAGATACTGTGAATGTTGCTTCTAGGATGGAATCTCAAGGATTACCAGGGTTTATTCAAGTTACTACTGCTGTTTACGATCAGTTGAAAAATAACTATGTATTTGAGGAAAGAGGTTCGATATCGGTAAAAGGTAAAGGAGAGACGATCGCCTATTTACTAACAGGGAAAAAAGATGATTCGGTTCCTTAAAAAATGAAAATTATTTGCAGTTCCCAATTTGTATTTTCCCGGACTATCTCAATGCGATCGATAAATTCTCGAAAATAAAACCTCCGTTCCGATTCAGACAAGTCGAGCCAAAATTCGGGAATAGAAACAGTTTGAGCAGTTTCTCGCAAATTCACAGGCGGTAGTTGCGCCAATTTGCTTTGCAAATCTGCCATTTCGGTGCGGATTTTGTAGGCTCTCAATTCGGCCGTTTCTGTGTCTAAAATGCCATTTTCTATCAGGGTTGCTAGTTGATTAATGATTTGTTCTTTAAATTCGATCGCCCTGCTAATTCCTGCTTTTATTCCATTCATATCCGGCATCTGTAACCCTGCTACAGCAGCGGGCAAATTCTGACAAATTCCGCTGATGGTAGATTGCAATACTTCATCGTAGGAAAGGCCGCTACATTTAGCCGGCCGACAACAGTTAATCGGCCGCAAATAAAGGTATTCTCGGTCTTTGCGGTAGGATGTAACTTTTGCTACTGTCATGGGCGATCGACATTCCGCACAAATCGCTAAACCAGCAAGGGAACGCGGGGCGCTGGCGCTGCGGGGAGAAAGGCGGCGATTGCGGCGCAGCAACCTGTCTATTTGAGCAGCTTCTTCTCTGGAAATAATCGGGACATGGGTATTAGAAATTACTTGGCCATTTTGATATTCTAAATCCCCTCTGTAGGCGGGATTTGTCAGCCAGCGACGGCCTGTGCTGACAGAGATTTTTTTGTTGTATTTCTTGGCTAAATAGCGCACGGAACCTCGCAAGGAACCGTAGATTAAAAAGTGTTCAAAAAAGTCTTTGACGGTGGGGGCGGTGCTTTTATCGATGGTGTAGCGCTCTTTGCTGCGCCGATAGCCGTAGGGAGCTTTACCCGGTGGAATCTTGGCTTTGATTCGGTTGCGGGCGTGTCCTTTGCGAATGCTGCGGCTGTGTTGGCTGCGCTGGATTTCTGCTAGGAGTTTGAGCAAGTTGGCTCTGTTTTCTGTTTGTTTTTCGTCTGTGACAATTAGTTGGATGCCGAGGTTTTCCAGTTGTTCTAGGCTGGTGCAAACTTGCTGCACTGTGTCGCCTAGTTCTTCAAACCGCTGAATTAACAGGTATTTGACTGGTTCTGTGGCGCAGTCTTTTAGGAGTTGTTGCAGTTGCTCTCGCCCTCCTAAGTCTTGATAAGTGCGATCGACTTCTTGACCCCAAAATTCTGCCGTCGGTGCTGTTTCTAGGAGAGGTTCGGTATAAGAGTAGGCGATGATTTTCATCTGTTACTGGCTGAGTTCGATGATATTACCGTCGGGATCTTGGGTAAATAAGGCCGATCGACCTGACGCGCTCATTTGTACCGGGCAATTGTGAGCGATTAATTGTTGTTTAGCTAGTTCTAAGTTAGCCACAGAAAATGCTAGATGTTGGTTGCGTCCTAATTTTTCACGATCTACGGTATTTGGTATAATTTTTTCTGCTACAATTAGGTGGATTTGGAAGTTGCCTACTTGATACCATATACCGGGAAACTTTAATTGTCTATCAATTTTTTGCAGTCCTAATACGGTGCTATAAAAGTGTTGTGATTTTTCGAGATTGGAAATTAGTAGGGCGCTGTGGAGGGGTTGGGTAATTTGCATTTTTGTTAAAGTATTTATTTTGCGTTTATATAAAAATATGAGCCACAGATTTATGATAACATAATCTGTTACTTTGAGTAAAGACCGAGGTAAAAAATCAATGTTAGGTAATGCCTTAATATTAATTTATTTTTTAAAGAACGAACCACTGACTAGAATTTATTTGCTAGTATTGAAGCAACAGGGAAATATTGTGCATAATTGACGATGGATCGCCTACGAGACAGCAGCTTGAGACGAAAGATCGGGATTTGGGGGCGCAGAATGTCAGAAGCAACCGGATTTACCGATCGCATCGTGTAACCTCTAATAATTTACAGCTAGCGATTGAAACAATTTTTCGCTCCCAAATTGGGGAGTATAAATTATGACAACCCAGATTAATTTAGCACAATCTACATCTCCTGAAGAACTCAAGACTCAGCTACAGCATTTGATGGAGAAACTTGAAGAAGTCGAAGATGAAAAAAATAGCTATGAAACTTTAGTAGAAATTATCACGGAGCATTCCACGGATTTGGAAAACCAAATCCGTCATAATAATCGAGAGATGCAGACTTATATCGAGCAGGTAAAAAAGGTGATAGATGCAGCTATCGCTGTGAAAAACAACTGCTTTGAACCTCAGATATTGTCCGATGTCGCAGCGCGTAGTGATACGCTGGGAGAACTGGCACAGGTTTTCTCCCATATGGTGCAAACGGTGAAAGCGCGGGAACAGGAATTAGAGAAACTTTTGCAGGCTTACGGACGTTTTGTTCCCGATGAATTTCTCCAATTTCTGGGAAAGCAGAGTATTGTGGATTTCCAGCTTGGAGATCACGTCAGTAAAGAGATGGCTATCATGTTTTCTGATATCCGTTCGTTCACCACCATGGCCGAGCAAATGACTGCTCAACAAAACTTTAACTTTATCAATAGCTATTTACAGCGAATTAGTCCCGGAATTCGGAATCACAATGGTTTTATTGTCAAGTATATGGGAGATGGAGTGATGGCAGTTTTTCCCGAAGGGGTTGATGATGCCATTCAGGCGGGAATTGTGAAGTTAGAGGAGTTGCAAAAATATAATCAAAGCCGTAAAATCAATGGAGAGATTCCGGTGAATATTGGCATTGGTATCCATGTTGGTGATACGATGGTGGGGATTATTGGAGAAGCAAATCGGATGCAAGCCGATGCCCTGTCCGATCCTGTGAATATCACGGCTCGTCTGGAAGGTTTGACTAAGTATTATGGCGTATCTTTATTAATTTCAGGAGATGTGGTACAACGTTTGAGTCAACCGTCCAAGTATCATATTCGCTTTTTGGATCGGGCGATTGTGAAAGGTAGACAAGAAGCGATTACTGTTTGTGAGGTGTTAGATGTTGAAGTAGAACCAGTGCGATCGCTCAAAATTCTAACTTTGCCTATTTTTGAGGATGGACTAGAACAATATTGTCAGGGAAACTTTGCTAATGCCAAAGTTTGTTTTGAAAAAATTGTGGCGTTAAATCCCGATGACAAACCCAGTCAAATTTATCTAGAACGCATCCAAGCACTTTTAGAAAATAGTATTCCGGCTAACTGGAATGGCGTGTGGAAATTTACCCAGAAGTGACATAAAAAAATAATTGGAGGGAGACAATATGACATCGGGAAGGTTGGAGAAAGGGATAGAAATATTTGGAGAATTTATCGAGGAATTTCCACCGGAGCATGACTCCCTAGAACTTACATTTACTCCCAGTTCTCGCCCCATCAAGCAGCGGTGGCGAAACAATCGGATATCTGCTCATTTTGTAGCAGATTATTTGTCGAGTTTTTTACCAGTGGACGAGCAGGATTTTCGCAGCGAAAAACGAATTAAACAAAGCAAAGGAGCCGTGAGCTATATTGCTAATGAACTGTTAGAAAATGCTATAAAATTTAGTGATGATGACTGTAGTCACAAGGTAAGGTTTGGGATTCACTTTATAGGAGAAGATGATGTAACAGCGGTAATTTATGCCACGAATTATGTGAAGCAAGCAGCAGCTCATAAATTCCAGGAATTTATTAACGAACTGCTGATTTCTGACTCTAACGATCTCTATTTACAGCAGCTTGAAAAAAATGCTGAAATAGAAAGTGAAACATCGGGATTAGGATTGCTGACGATGATTAATGACTATGATGCTAAGATAGGTTGGAAATTTGAGTCGATAGCCGATAGTGTCCCTATGCTCGCTATTACGACCCTCGTTCAAATTAGTGTTTAGTATAGCCAGAATTAACTCAGGAAACCACAAAACCATGGATATTCAAGAACTTAAAGGTCAAGACTACTTTATTCAATACGATCCAGAATCGATGACTGTCTGTTTCAAAGGCGAACTCAGCTTAGATGGAGCGTCAGATTATAAGCCCATAGTTGATTTATTAGATGAGGTTGCTAGTTTAGAACCTCCTCACATTACTTTGAACCTCAAACAACTGGAGTTTCTTAACAGTTCTGGTATTAATATGCTCTCCAAGTTTGTCATTAGTGTGCGGAAAAAGAAAACGATTGAACTGTTGGTAACAGGTTCAAATGATGTTCCTTGGCAACAGAAATCTCTTAAGAATTTAGAAAAGTTGTTGCCAACCTTGAAGCTGCAATTGGAGTGATTTTTGTTAATGGTTTAAGTTTGTTGCACCGGCAATTCAATGATAAATTCGGTTCCCTGAGAAGGTTCTGACTCGCACCGCAGAATACCACCGTGGTTTTCTACTAAAATTTTATAGACTATCGACATTCCTAAACCGGTGCCTTTACCGATTTCTTTAGTTGTAAAAAACTGCTCGAACATTCGTTCTTTTACGTCAGCAGTCATTCCCGCTCCTGTGTCAGCAATGCGGACGATAACTCGATCGCTTCCTGCTAGCTCGGTACGGATATAAATCTTTAATAAAGCATTTGGTCGTTCTTCTGCTGCTTCTTCCAAAGCATCGATCGCGTTGCTAATCAAATTCATAAATACTTGATTTAGTTGTCCGGCATAACACTCTACTGGAGGCAATTTTCCGTAATCTTTAACTACTTCTATATCACGACCAATTTTTTGAGAATTCAGGCGGTTCCGCAAAATTAACACGGTGTTTTCAATGCAGTCGTGCAAATCGCATTGGGTCATGTTAGTATTATCAGTCCGCGAAAAGTTCTGCATCGATTTGACTATTTCGCGGATGCGATCGGAACCCATTTGCATCGAAGACATCACTTTCGGCAAGTCTTCCACTAAAAAATCTAGCTCCATTTCTGCGATTTGATATTTTATTTCATCACAGGGATTAGGATAGTTTTCTTGATAGAGACGCAGGAGGTGTAGCAAATCTTGAGTATAAACTTCTACATAGCTTAAGTTGCCGTAAATAAAACTAATGGGGTTATTAATTTCGTGGACAATACTAGCCATTAGTTCTCCCAGAGAAGACATTTTTTCGCTTTGCAGGAGTTGAGCTTGAGTTTCTTTGAGTTCGCACAGGGTGCGCTTGAGTTCATCGGCTTGAGATTCCGAACTAGCTCTAGCATTACAACTTTCTTGATAAAGTTCAACTTGTCTGAGATCTATTTCAAATTGTTCCATTTCGCTTTCTTCTTGATATTGACTCACCACTGCATCAAAAGCTGCGAGCAGTTCGCCGGAAGCGGAGGCTACAATGTACAATAGGTGAGGATTATCTGGCTTCAGGTCGGCATCTGGAACCTGTACTAATGCTCTTATGCGATCGATATATTGGCGCACCTGTTTATCTAAATACAGGGGCGCTTCAAAATACATTGATTTGACAACTGGCGAAGGGGGAGTTAATAAGTTGATGCTGCTGTCAGTGTAGATTAACCCACGGTGAGATTTTTCCATAAGAGCGATCGCCTCTAGCAATTGAGCCCGCAATGTTTCTCTTTCTGCTGTTTCTAGAGAGCAAACTAACCTCATGGCAAAAAATGCCGTTTTTTGACAAAGCATTCGCTGTCGCCCACTGACGTTAATGAGAGCAGCGCTAATTTTTCTAGCGGTCATAATTTCTTCAAGATTGAAGTAGTTTTTGAATGCCACGATAGGTAATACCTCCGACTCAACTGAATGTCTGTAACTCCTGGTCGCAGAAGATAGGGTCATCATAAAAAATGTTTTCAGTATACTGTCAAAAATATAGTCCCTTGGTGGCTAGTTAAGTAGTATCATTAGTCACAGTTTGTCAGTCTGTATGATAATCTATGGTTAGATACAATCTAGGTCAATTGACCCAAAAATTTCCCAATCAGATTTGCCATCATTTCAGGTTGAGTTTGGGGCAACCCATGAGTTCCGTTGGGAATAATAGCTAATTCTGCTTTGGGTATTTCCTTGGCGTAGGTTTCAGAATGCCACAGAGGAATTGTTTCGTCGTTATCTCCGGTAATTACTAAAGTGGGAATTTGCAATTTGTGAATGTCTTTTTCCACAGTATCAATGGCGTCTTCGGGGCGCATCCGACTCATTAAAAAAGAGCGAGCTACGGGTTGAGACATTAACTCCCGCCGCCAACCCAATATTTGCTGTAATTCGTTACTTTTTCCGGCTAAATTAGCAAAAGGTTTTGCCAATTGTAGAGTCCAATCAACTATGGGAGTTTGCCACAGCAGGGGCTGCAAAGCATCATATTGACCGCAAAAACTGTCGTCTCGAATTCCAGCAGGCGCTGCTAACACTAAACTGCTGACGGAATTTTTGTATTCTAGAGCATAGGCAGCAGCAACCCAACCGCCAAAAGAATGTCCGATAATACAGCAGGGATCTAGATTGAGCTGTTCTACAACTTGTCGCACAAAAACAACCTCTACGGAAACATCGTAACAGATTTCAGGTTTGCTAGATTCTCCAAAACCCAACAAATCTAAACTAATGCAGCGAAACTGAGATTGCAATAATTCAATGAGTGGGAGCCAGCAAGTCTTTTCTCCAAAGAAACCGTGCAGCATTAATAACGGTTGCCCGCGCCCGATGTCGAGGTAAGTGGCTTGTTGGGTGTTGCCATTGACAAATGTAGTTAAAGTGTGCCTCTGCATTGTTGTTGAGTCCTGGTACTGGAGGAATGTTTGTAAACTATTGTTACCATACAAGCATCCAAAGGTTAAACTTCATTACGGAGTGGAAAATCTCAAAACTATTGTGATAGTCTCTATTATGATTTTAAATACTGCAAACATAAAGCAGGAGAACACTTTGAACTCCAACTTAAAACAATACCCAGCTTGTTCGCTGCGCGAAGATGTGAGTGAGTACGTGGCACACCTACAGCTTCACATGACTTTACAGGCTCGCAACTTACTCCCTACCATTACACAGGCTAAGGACAGTCGCGAACAACTTTTGCAGCAGACTCAGGCTCATTTTGAGAAACGAGTATCTAGACAAGCTCTTTAAGTCGTAAGTTGACGATCGCCCAATATGATTCGGTGTCCCTGGATTTTTATCCGGGGTCAATTTATAAAATCTACAATTCAAAAAATCTCCAATCTCACATCCATTGACGATCGCCCGGTTTCTGTGGTGGCATAGGCATAGTGGTCGGTTTTCGGTAATATGCGGTGGATGTTGGAAAAATAGATTTTTATGCGTATTCTAAATATTCAGGCGATCGCAATTTTGACTCTAGCCACATGGGCTGGGGGGGAATTAGGAGCCAAAGCTGCAACTGAGGTGAAATTGGCGGAAGCAGAAGCAGCAGCAGATAGCCTTTCGATAAATCCTGTGGCGGTAGAAGCTGCATCACCCTCTGTTAAAGTTAAATCCAGCCCAAGTAAAGATTTTGCCTTGGTGTTAAAAACTGCCCGTAGCCCAGGGGCGGTGGTTGAAATGCCGGAATCATATCAATTCCGGTTGTATCGGAATGATTTAACCGCGAAGGCGCGAAGTACGCGAAGCAAGAGAAGAGAGAGTTTAATAATTCCGATGCTAAGGGATTTTAGATCGTTAGATATTTCTCGGGACATTTCCCAAAAAGCGGGTATTGAACAGGCTGGATGCCTATTCCACGGGAATGATACCAGCAGTTTATGCAATGGCCAAGCCCGACAGCTAGAGGGCACTGCACGGGTTTCTCAAGCTGGAGATGTGGGCGGTATCTACGTTGCAGAGGTGAAAATTCGGTTTGTCAATTCCAAGGGGGAAGCTGTTGACAAGCAAGGGAATCCGATTCAGGGCAGAATTTCTGAAGATTTTATCCGTGGCGAACTCAAACTCAAGGCGGGGGATAATTACAGTCAGGATGTAGTGCGATCGGATTTGCAGCAGTTGCAGCAATTGGGATTGTTTGACATGGTGACGGTTTCTACTGAAGAAGTTGGCACTGATATTAATGTTATATACAACGTCCAAGAGCGATCGGCTCGGTCTTTTGGTGTGAGTGCGAGTTTGAGTGATGACATTGGCTTAGCGATTCCTCTGTCTTATACCGATCGCACTTTAGGTACAAATCCGCAACGCCTGTCGGTGGAAGTTCAGCCCAGCCTCCGAGATTTCGAGTATGATGTCCAATTTGTCAGCCCTTACGTTGCCGCCACTGATACTTTGGGATACAGTGTGAGAACTTTTCGCGATCGCCGAACATCGGAAATTTTCAATAACGATATTAACTTACCCAATGGGAATCGAGTTCGGGAAATTCGGATGGGAGGAAATCTGGCATTTACCAAGCCTTTGGGGGATTGGCGAGGGACTTTGGGATTGAATTATACAAATATCAGCACCCGCGATCGTAATTTGAATATCGCCCGCCGTGACGAATTGGGAAACCCTCTCACCTTCAGCGGCACTGGCGTTGACGAATTATACACTGTTTCTTTTGGCGCAACGCTCGATCGGCGCAACAATCCCTTCAACCCCAGCAGCGGCTCGATTCTCAGCCTCAGCACCGAACAATCCATCCCCCTGGGACAAGGAAATATAGTGAGTAACAAATTATTGGCTAATTATATACAATATATACCACTCAATTTCCTCGGCCGTGGCGATACGGAAGCATTACCAGAAACCTTAGCTTTTAACCTGCAAGCAGGGACGGTAATTGGAGATTTGGCACCAACAGAAGCTTTTCGCCTCGGTGGGCGGAATTCCGTGCGGGGTTACGACACAGGAGATCTTGGTAGCGGGCGGAGTTATTTCCTAGCTTCGGGGGAATATCGGTTTCCCGTCAGTAGAGACGTGGGCGGGGTAATATTTGTGGATTTTGCCTCAGATTTGGGAACCGGAGACAGCGTGTTGGGGAAACCGGCGGTGGTGAGGGACAAACCTGGCACTGGGGCTGGTTTTGGGGTGGGAGTCCGAGTGCGATCGCCCTTGTTGGGATTAATCCGATTTGATGTGGGTGTTAGCGATGGCGGCGACATCAAATTTGTACTTGGTACAAGGCAGCGATTTTGAATTATTTAGTGTTGGGCGGGCGATCGCCCTTACAATTGTTGGGGGTCAATGCCTTTTTCTCGCAGCAATTCTATTAAAGCTTGATAGCGTTGCTGTTCTTGTTGTCGCAGAGTGCGTTCTGCTTCTAGCTGTTGTTGAGCAAGTTCTTTTTCTTGTTGTTCGCGATCGGCTCGTTGTTGAGCGAATTGTTTTTCTTGTTGTTCGCGATCGGCTCGTTGGCTTTCCTGTTCTCGAAGTTGATCTAATTCTACAGAAGTGAGGAATTTGCGATCGTCTGGACGATAAATTTCGAGGGTTTCTGATGTGAGTTGAAACCGTATCCCCAAGCGGGGGCTAACCCAACCGTTGATTTCTGGGATTTCTTCTAGGCGATCGCCCACTCGTTGAGAGCCTGTAAATTCTAATGTATCTGGGTCATAGATATAATATTCTTCAACTCCATAGTTTTGATAGAAGAATAGTTTTCTGAGCATTTCTGTGCTGGTATTTCCAGGGGATAATATTTCAAATACCACTTGAGGCGGAATATTATCTTCTTCCCATTGTTTGTAAGAACCCCTGTCTCCTTTTGGTCTACCAAAGACTGCTAATATATCAGGTGCTTTGCGAATTTTGTTATCGCCTTCGACGGGATACCAGAGTAAGTCACCGGCGATAAATACGTCAGGGGAAGTAGCGAATAATATTTCTAAGTTTTCCTTGATTGTGACAATCCAGCGGAATTGTTTGGTGTTGTCTGCCATTGGTTGACCGTCGCTGTCTGGATAGATGATTTCTGCTGTTGTTTGTGGGGTGAGTTGTGGTGTTGTTTGTGGGATGAGTTGTTGTACCATGCCGTTCACCTTTTGGCTGCAATAGTTTTAATTATATCACGTAGAGGAATGGGAAGGGCGATCGTGACTGAAAAACGCTACTGGATATGCTACATTGAGTAGGAAGAATTTGGCAAAAAAATGTCTTGTACTTTCACGGCAAT
Organism: Oscillatoriales cyanobacterium; assembly: GCA_004292745.1. Lineage (GTDB taxonomy): Bacteria > Cyanobacteriota > Cyanobacteriia > Cyanobacteriales > Microcoleaceae > Microcoleus > Microcoleus anatoxicus. Next base: position 32,187 of record RDXH01000007.1, read on the forward strand.
TGTTTATTGGGAAGAGGATGTTTATGTAGCCGAGTGTCCTGAAGTGGGAACGGCTAGCCAAGGAGAAACGATAGAAGAGGCGATCGGCAATCTCAAAGAGGCAACGGAACTTTATTTAGAAGAATTCCCTCTGCCTAAAACTTCCCCCCGTCTGCTAACTACATTTGAGGTATTGAGTGCCTAGCGCTTTCATTATTTAGATTGTAGGTTGGGCTTACTTTTTCACAAGTCGTTGCCATAATCCAGTTATAGCAGAAACTATAAATTTCAGTAGTCGCCAGAACATTAACAACACAATACCTACCATAAGAGTAGAAATGAGAAATGATTGAATTTCTCCCAACGTTAGTAGATGAGAGGGACTTTGAAATTTATTAATAACAGTAGCAATTAGAGAAGGATAGCCAAGAAGTTCTTGCCACAGGATAGGAAAAACTAGCCATAGAAAGTATGCAGTAATGCTGAAGCTAACAACTGTATAGATAGCCAAAATACCCATCATCAATACAGACCAAGGTAAAGGCTTTGCAGAGTCTTGGTTTTGTTGATAAAATATATGACGCAAAATACGCCCTGGTTCCCGACTAAGATTAGTAACTCCTAAAGCATCTGATAAAGCCCAGTATCCATCAAATTTAAAGATAGGATTCAGGTACAAAAGACAACTAGAGGCAATCATTAAGATGGCAATTTTAAGTGCTGTCCACTGCGTCAAAGTATAACAAACTACATAAACAGCACCTACAACAAGCTGAAAAAAAATACCTCCTAAGTCAATAATTAGACGTTGCAAACGTTTTAATTTCCAAGCATCGGTGACATCACTATAAAAAGCTGGAAAAATCATGTAGATAGCAAACCCAATGTCACTGGGCTGAGCGCCATAACGAACACAAGCACTAGCGTGACCTAACTCATGAAGAAGTAGGGAAATGAAAAAGAAGAAATATCCCCATATTAAATCTTCTCCTGTGAATTTTAAAAATACATCATTTCGTGGAGCAATTACTGTAGCTGTAACGATAAAAGCTAAAAGAAAAAGGGCTACAGGTTGGTAGTATGCAACTGAAAGATAAGAGGCAATCTTATTAACAACAACTTTAGGTACAAGAGGAAGGCGCAGTAAAAAACCTGAAAGCTTTATTTTTGAACTACACTCAATTTCACGGATTTCAGCGATCACTTTTTCGTAAGCAGCCTCGACCTCACACGGCAACATATTTTTTCCTGTTTTTTGCGTTATTGCTTCAGCTATTTCCTCAAAGGATTTACCTAAACTATTCTGATACAGGAGTTCATAAGCAAAAGCTGATAGTCTGATATACTTTTGTGGTTGACCAATTACTAACAGATAGACTGGCTGCTTTTCTGATGTGTCAACAACCAGTCTTTCTTTAATCCCTTGTAAAATGTACTGATTTTTCATTACTATTAATTTAGTTAAATATTCCTAACCTTGATGAATTATAATTGCAGACAATCAACTTGAATCCTTACCATTAAAATTAATTACTTTGCTAATGACTGAATATTTTTCAGACATATTTTTTCAATATTTTGAGACAAAGAATCAAAATGATTTTGCAATTCCTCCACTGCTACACTTCGCCAAGCTAGTTCGGGAATATCTTTAGTTAGTTCTTTTGCTCGTTCGAGAGATTGACAGGCTAATTCAATAACATAATTAATATTTCCACCATAGAAAATTTTACGGGATATTTTTTTGAGCATAGTCTCATCACATTTTATAGGCCACTCTTGAACAACACGCGAAAGCAGTAGAGAGGGAGTACCTGACTGTAAATCTTCTTTCCAGTCAGAAATATCATCCCATATTTGACGTGCTATGAGATACTGTTTAACAGCTTCAGTTAGAGGTTCAAAAAGACTATCATCTTTTGCTAATTCGACCAATCCAGCAATATTAACTTTAGCGATAGCAGATTTATTAGCAGCGATTTTCAGAGCTAATTCCTCGGTATATTCGGAAAAGGGGAACTCACCAGAAGCAAATTTTTTCTCTGTAATACAAGCATCTATATACTCATAATAGCATTTCCGAAAAAACTCCCAAAATCTTGATTCCTTGGGAAAGATAGAATATAATATGTTGTATGCTTCTAATAGCATCACTTGAAAACTCAAACTATATTTTGTCGTGAGGAAAACGTCATTTTCTTTATCTATTATCGAATCGCACATAACTATTGATGTTCCAAGAATCTGTCCAGCAACTGTAAGGGGACGGATTGTTTCAACTTTTAATGACGGAAAAGCATCTAAAAATAAATGTGGCGACAGTTTTTCTATAAAAAAAATTATAGGAAATTCTATATCAGATGGCCACTTTTCACTTAAATTATTAACTATTCTCTCTATCCCCTCAATTTCTTCTTGATTTTCTTTTGATAAAATGTGTTTTGTGTACTTTATATTGTTCATAGTTGCATCATTTTTTTTGATAAAGTCATAAAAACTAGAAATGCAGATAGTACATTTACTTTATTTATGTATATCTGCATTTTAATCAACTTATATTGCCGATCAACATATCCAAGACTTCATTTGTTTGCAACTAGGAAGTGGTGGGCCAGCAAAGAATGAAGAACTTGTATAATCAATTGCTGCTAACTCGAGACGTTGTTCGAGTTCTTCCACATCTAAATTTTCCAAATCCTCAGCACTCAGGTTGCTGAATGCTGGTTCCATATTTAGGATTTTTTCGCCTGTATTGTCTGTATTCATGCTATTTCTCCTTAAACTAGCTTACATTAACCATCAACTTGCTAAAAATTCACAATGGATCGGAAATTAACCGTAGCCAGTGAAATATTTGCTTGAACTTGACCAAAAATATCTTTGGCTTAAGTGCAAGCTTGTGGACGGTTATTGTAATTATAAACTTGTTGATAAATTTATCAAGTGGTAAAAAGTAGGATTTAGCGAGAATTTACAAAAAAATATTAAAGCTATAATTTAGTGTTAGACAGTGGGATTTAGTTGTCAAAGTGGGAAAAAGTGCGATACAGTGAGAGTACCGTAAATCAAACAATGCTCCCAGGCAGTCCTATGGACATTCAAGATGTATTACAGTGGACAGACGATCAGATATTGGCTAAAACGGGAAAACATCTTGATTCCTTACAAAGATGTACATTAGAGCAAGTGTGGGAAGGTCATAAATACCCAGAAATAGCTTTAGCTTGCAAACGCAGTGAGGATCATATTAAACAGGTTGCCAGGGAATTATGGAAACTTCTCTCTGATATATTGGGAGAAAATGTCAAGAAATCAAATTTTCGCTCCACAATGGAGAGGTATGAAATCTCTAAAGTTTCAAATTTTGGGGATTTTAATTTTGGGGATTTTAATTTTGTACAAAACAAAGGCAACATTAACGTCTGTCCAGACACCTTACACCACAAACAAAACTCACCTCCTACACAAACCTCAAATGATCGCGAAACCCAACAAAAACCGCGAGTCGATTTAAGAGATGCACCAGAACTCAAAACCTTCTACAACTACCCCAACTCACCCCTCACCGCCCTCGAAAACTCGATCGCACACCAAAACTGCCGCCTCATCACCATCACAGGCATGGCAGGCACCGGCAAAAGCGCGATCGCCCGTAACCTCATCCCCCAAATTCAAACTCAATTCGATCGCATCATCTGGCGCAGTCTCCGCACCTCCCCACCCCTAGAAACAACTCTCAAAAATATTATTCAATTTCTCTCAAATCAAAACCCCCCCAACCCCCCCTTGGTAAGGGGGGGCGAAGAGCGACAAACCCCCCCCTTACCAAGGGGGGGCGAAGAGCGACAAACCCCCCCCTTACCAAGGGGGGGCGAAGAGCGACAAACCCCCCCCTTGGTAAGGGGGGGCGAAGGGGGGGTTTTCCCCGCCAACACCGACGATCAATTATCAATCCTAATAGAAACATTGCACGAAAATCGCTGTCTGATCGTACTCGATGACGTGCAACAAATTCTCAGCAGCGGGCAACTTGCAGGACATTATAAACCCGGATATGAAAATTATGGAACCCTATTTAAACTCATCGGCGAAATTCCCCACAACAGTTGCTTAATCCTCAATAGTTGGGAACCACCCTCAGACATCCTCACATTCACCGACGATAATTCAGCAGTATGTTTATTACAATTAACTGGTTTAGGTGAAGCCGCCACAGAAATTCTTAGAGAAAAAGGTTTATTAGATGAGGAACACTGGCCAGAATTGATTGAACTTTATCAAGGTAATCCCCTGTGGTTAAAATTAGTCGCTCAAACTATAAACAACTTATTTAACGGTAGAGTATCTCAATATTTAAGTTATCAACCAGTGTTTTTAGGCGATGAATTGACACCGATATTCCAGCAGCACTATCAGCGGTTGTCGGAAATAGAAAAACAGGCGATCGCCCTAATCAGCCATGAAAATGAACCTGTTTCCTTTACCCTATTGATGTCAAAATGTCAAGGTTCGCAGGTCGAATTATTTAAAGCAATTCAATCTTTAGACAGACGGGGCATCATTGCAAAATTGAGCTGTGAATCTGAAACGATTTTCACGATTCCACCTGTGTTAAAACAATATGTTAAGATGATTCTTTGATCTTATACCATTTTCATAAAGTCCTACTACAGATGTAGTTCAAAGCCCCCCCTTGGCAAGGGGGTTGGGGGGGTAGATATGTAGCGCTACTTTATGAAATTGATCTTACTCCATTTCTGCCATTTCCTCGACTTCAATGGACTGCAATTGAGTGGGAGTTGCGGGAATAGCTGCAATGATTGCATCAATTACTTTGGCGACTGGCAGAATCTGCATCCCCAAATCTGGCACTGGTTGATTCTTGGGAATAATTGCTCTTTTAAAACCTAGTTTCGCGGCTTCTCTGAGCCTTAATTCTAATTGAGAAACAGGGCGAACTTGTCCCCCTAAACCGACTTCTCCTAGTAACACTGTCCTAGCATCAACTATGCGATCGCGAAAACTGGCTACAACGGCGATCGCCACTGCCAAATCCGCCGCCGGTTCTTCTACCTTCAACCCTCCCACGGATGCTACAATTGTATCTAATTTCGACAGGGGAATCCCAACTCTTTTTTCCAAAACTGCTAAAATTTGTTGCAATCTACTATTATCCACTCCCGTGGTAGAACGGCGGGGGGAACCAAAACTCGCAGGGCTGACTAAGGCTTGAATTTCTACTAAAATTGGTCTCGTTCCTTCGCAAGTCACTGTCGTTGATGTACCGGGGGAAAACTCGTCCCGATTTCCTAAAAATAACTCCGATGGATTGTCTACTTCTCGCAATCCCTCGGCTACCATTTCAAAGACTCCGATTTCATGAGTTGCACCGAAACGGTTTTTCATCGATCGCAACAGTCGATGGGAAGCAAAGCGATCGCCCTCAAAATATAGTACAGTATCTACTAAATGTTCCAATACCCTCGGCCCAGCTAAACCTCCATCTTTGGTAACGTGACCTACAATAAATAACGTAATATTTTCTCTTTTTGCCACCTGCATCAAAGCCGAGGTACATTCCCGCACCTGAGCCACCGATCCGGGTGCTGATGTTAAACTAGCAAAATAAATAGTCTGGATACTGTCAATAACTGCTACATTCGGTTTTAGCGCTTCCAATTCCCGCAACACAACTTCTAAATCCGTCTCTGGAAGTAAGTAGAAATTATCCGCTGAATGATCCTCAGAATCAGTTGGATCAGCCCCGTTATTAGCGTGTCCGTTACTGTCAGATAAATCAGAGTTCTTACTTGACAAATCAACCGGATTAGCGACTCCCAAACGTTGCGATCGCAATTTCACCTGCTGGCCAGACTCCTCGGCACTTACATACAGTATGCGATCCTTGCGCGCCAACTGATTCGCCACCTGCAACAACAGCGTCGATTTCCCAATCCCCGGTTCCCCGCCAATCAATACCAGGGAACCGGGAACAATACCACCTCCCAACACGCGATCGAACTCAGCATAGCCCGAAGGCCAGCGAGATTGAGTTTGGTCAGCAATCTGCGATAATCTAAAAGATACCCTGGGTTGACCCTTGGATTTATCAGGAGGTGCACCGCCTGCTGCCTTAGTCGTTACCCCAGTCAAACCAGCCCGTGGTACGGCAATGGTAGATTGTTCTACCTGCTCGTCGAAAGAATCCCACTTCTGACAGCTAGGACATCTGCCAAAATATTGTGGCGACTCATACCCACATTCCCGACAAATATATTGTATTCGAGGTTTTGGCATTGTTTACTATGATAAATAATTGCCGAACACATTCTTTCCAAGTCTGAACTAAAGCAATCATAAAGCTTTCAGAGCGATCGCCACAGGCGGATCAGTTTGTGTCTTAATAATAGAGTACAAAAAATAAACATTATCTCGAATTTAACTTAAGGAGTGTTGAGTAACTTGGAAAACCATAAAGAAAAAATTCTGGTAGTCGATGACGAAGCCAGCATCCGGCGGATTCTGGAAACTCGCCTTTCCATGATTGGCTATGATGTTGTCACCGCAGCCGACGGTGAAGAAGCTCTCGATATATTTCGCAACACCGAACCAGATTTAGTGGTTTTGGACGTGATGATGCCAAAGCTGGATGGCTATGGGGTTTGTCAGGAGTTGCGGAAGGAATCTGATGTGCCTATTATCATGCTAACTGCTTTGGGAGATGTAGCCGATCGCATCACTGGTTTAGAATTAGGCGCAGACGATTACGTCGTCAAACCTTTTTCTCCCAAGGAACTAGAAGCTCGCATCCGTTCGGTACTGCGCAGAGTTGACAAAAACGGCGCTTCGGGAATTCCCAGTTCGGGAGTCATCCAGGTAACGAATATTCGGATTGACACCAACAAACGCCAAGTTTATAAAGGTGACGAACGGATTCGGCTCACGGGCATGGAATTCAGCTTGTTAGAGCTGTTGGTTAGCCGTTCTGGAGAGCCTTTTTCGCGATCGGAAATTTTGCAGGAAGTTTGGGGATATACCCCTGAGCGTCACGTAGACACCCGTGTAGTGGACGTTCACATCTCGCGCTTGAGAGCCAAGTTAGAGGATGACCCCAGCAATCCTGAATTAATTCTCACCGCCCGTGGCACCGGCTATCTGTTCCAGCGCATTGTCGAACCTGGGGAAGTTGGTTAAAGTTTAGTCAGTTGTCAGTAGTCATTAGTCAGTAGCTAGTTGGCAGCAGTCAGCGGTTATTGGTTATTGGTTATCAGAAAAACCACAACTGTCAACTGCCAACTGTCAACTGCCAACTGCCAACTGCCAACTGCCAACTGCCAACTGCCAACTGCCAATTGACAAATGACAAAATCTGACCCAAATCGAGTTTTGCGGCAATTGCCCTTAGTTGCAGGAGGATTAGCCGGTACGCTGCTGATGGTCAATCGCTTGCTGACTGAGCAACTCACCGATTCTCAAGCTCGCTCCGATGCTCTGGGGGTCATTATCAGTGCTGTACTGATTTTAACAGGTTTGCTATGGCAGCAGGTGCAAGCGCGATCGCCCGATTCAGTCCAACTCATTGGCGAAGAAGGTTTTGAATTTACGCCGGATTTGCCGGATGTGGTGAAAATAGAATTAGCTTGGGCCTCCCGTTTGCTGTTGACAAATACGGCCACAAGGGCGATCGTGATTTTGTATCAAGGAAAAGTCCTATTGCGACGCGGCATTTTAGGCATCAATCCCGAAGTCAAACCAGGGCCAATTTTGCAGCGAGTATTCGACAAAAACAAACCAGTTTATTTAGTAAATCTGAATATTTATCCCGGCAAAATCGAATTTGACTATTTACCCGAAAATACTCAAGGAGTTATCTGTCAGCCCATCGGCAATCAAGGCGTTTTAATTTTAGGTGCTAACGCGCCCCGCAGCTATACAAAACAAGATGAAAATTGGGTTGAAGGCATTGCCGAGAAATTAGAAAATACCCTGAATCAACATTTAATACCAAACAAGTAAGGTGCGTCGCTACAGAATTCTGGCCTATAGCCAGAATAGTCGATCGCGATGCACCTTACTTTTACCAAGGCCTTCACGGGCTATCCTATCTTTGACCGTTGAAGCGGAATGATTTAACCACAGAGAACACAGAGGACACAGAGTCCGAGAATAGAACTCTGAATAGTTCGGATGAAGAGAGGATTTAATATCATACCCGGATTTGGCATCAGGATATCAATTCACCACTACTATCGAGCCCAATCAGTACCGCGCCACAGCATAAAAAACAAAACGCTAGAAATCAGCGCCCCCAACAGCCACTTAATCGCATTTTTGAATAGCCCCAAGCGCTGATTTGACTGCACCACTGCGCTTTGGGCCTGCAAACGTTCCTTCGCCGGAGTAATTCTCGAAAGAATTTGAGTTTTCAATTCCTGGGGGTTTTGCGTATCCGCTGCTACTCCCAGGCGATTTAGTTCAGTTCCCAAATTCTTTAAGTCTTCGGGACTACCCTTATTCAGCCTTTCTTCCACTTGCTGCAACTGAGCTAATTGTTGGTTTGCTTGATTGGTAATCTGTTTATTGTTTTGATTGTTGACATAAATAGTGCCAAAAATCCCCAAGGGTAGCATTAACAGAAATACCAGGGCCAGTAACAGACAAATCCAAGACAAAAACTTCAAAAAGATGTCTTCCAAGCTTCTGCGCTCGTAACCTTCTCCAAAAAATATGAGAGTCATGGCCAACAGAGGAACTGGTACTCGTTCTACCACAGCCCCAATCGTCTGCAATTCCCACACACGATTGCCAAAATTGGCTGGTATCAGAACAGCTATCGTATCTAATAATGACAAAATTAATAGACCGTAGCCAATCCAACGCAGCCTGTATATAGAAAAACCTTGCTCGCCTTGTATGTCATTCATAAAATAATACGCCTGTTGTTAAGAACAATCTCTCTTGACTTGACTTAAGGTTCGGGAAATCTGGGCTGCCACCACCCATACCAAGAAACCCAAGCATTCTCTAGAATTTTCTTGGCATCTTCAGGCTTTGTTTGGTTCAAAGGTATAGACATTTGGGTCCACAAACAGCGCTGATCTTGAATATTTCCCTTACCCAATAGCCAAAACAAAATACGGTTGAAATTCCAGTCACGAGTATTTCGGTTGTATCTAAACTGTTCGGCTGTCACTGTAGCACGGCCGCGGGGATTTATGCAGGAACTCAGGTATAGTCGATTTTGCTGGGGCAAAATTCCGTAAAAACCCACACCTTGAGTTTCTGCCAATGCTAGTTTACCAGGAGACGACTTGAGAATAGTATGTCCCTTCATCATATTTTCAACATCTCCGCTGGTTCCAACCACATAACGCATCTCTATTTCTAGAGTAGTGTTATTTTTTTGATATTCATACTTTCGCCCAACTTTCATTTGAGAAGTATCGCTAATTTTCAGAGGTGTACTCTCCTGCATTTGCCAATCAGTTAGAGGTACGGACTCTGGAAAATCAAAGGGGGTCGGGGAAAAATTACCGGCCGATGGAGAGAGTGTCAATCTTCCTATAACTAATAAAACCCCTGTAAAAGTAACCGCTAAAATTGAAATTCTCGCGGTTTTCCAATAGGTAATAGCCATTAGTGATTAGTTGTTTTTTGATGGGGCGTGTCTTGCAAGATTGCCAGCCAACAGAATAACCCGAACAGGAAGACTGCAATCATTGAAAAAATTACCGATCCATTTCCTTCATGCCAGTATTTAAATGCTTCCGGTTGAGATAGTGATACCAGTACAGCCATGAGAGCAACTCTGGCTGCATTGACTACAAATCCAATAAGGACTGCAATGATGGGAACTACAATTTTTTGTCCGTTGGTTGTAGGAAACATTAGTAAAAACACCAGGGATAGTCCTAATAATTGTAAGATTGCATTCACTCCCGAACAGCCATGATATACCTCCACACTGCCTTTTTCTAGAATGAGAAATACTCCTTGACGAACAACTTCAAATCCTAAATAGTGGAGGATGAAAGCTGAAAATTTAGCGGTTAATAGGGCAACATTAATAAATACTCCGATGAGACCGGGAGGAATACCTGTATAGGCGAGAATCAGAAGTTCTTGCCAATATTGTTTCAGTCCTTTGGTTCCAGAAGCTAGCAAAGCCAGACTGATGCCTGATAAGAAAGGTGTTATCCTGATAAAAAAGTCGTAGCCATAGATGGACGAACTTTTGAGCAATATTAAAGCGATTAATGAGGCTCCAAAGCAACTGCTAAAAATTCCGCTTTCTAAAGTTAAGGTTTCGTGTCTTTCCCAAATGAGAAATGCTACGACTCCCCAGAAGAGTAACATTGTGCCGAATAGGTCTGTACTGTCTGTTCTAGCAGTGAGAGTCAGGTGTATGAGAATCAAACCAGAGGCTATGCCTAACAGCCAGTATTTAGGTTCCAGGAGGCGATCGATCCATTTCATTTCGGTCATTGTTGCTTTCTCTTTGTAGTGGAAGCTTTCATTATTGGTTATTGGTTATTTGCGGTGCCCTGCCCTTCGACTCCGCTGACTGAACCGCGTAGTCGAAGGGTTATTGGTTATGGGTTATTAGTTATTTGCGGTGCCCTGCCCTTCGACTCCGCTGACTGAACCGCGTAGTCGAAGGGTTATTGGTTATTGGAGCTACTAACTAATGATTACCAACCACTAATTAATAACAATAACAAATAACAGCCAACTAATAACCAATAACTACTGACTACTGACTACTGACTACTGACTACTGACTACTGACTACTGACTAATAACCAATAACTACTGACTACTGACTACTGACTACTGACTAATAACCAATAACTACTGACTACTGACTACTGACTACTGACTACTGACTACTGACTACTGACTACTGACTACTGACTACTGACTACTGACTACTGACTACTGACTACTGATGATATTCTTCCGACAGCAGTGGCTCCCACCAATCGCGATTGGCTAAATACCATTCCACAGTACGCCGCAAACCTTCCTCTACTGTGACTGAAGGAGTCCAATTTAGGTCATTTTTAATTTTGGTTGCATCAATAGCATAACGTCGATCGTGTCCGGCTCTGTCTTTGACAAAGGTGATTAATTGTTCGCAGGGACGGGCGGGTAAATCTTCTGCCAACTCGTCCATTAGTTGGCATAGCATCTTGACTAAATCGAGATTTTTTACTTCGTTGTTGCCGCCTACATTATAAGTTTCTCCGGGCTTACCGTCGTGGATTACGGCATCTAAAGCTCGGCAGTGGTCGAGTACATATAGCCAATCTCGGACGTTTTGACCGTCGCCATAAACGGGCAATGGTTTGCCCAAAAGCATATTGATGCACATTAATGGAATTAGCTTTTCGGGGAAGTGATAGGGACCGTAATTGTTAGAGCAATTGGTGATAATTGTGGGGACGCCGTAGGTATGGAAATAGGCGCGGGCGAGGTGGTCGCTACCGGCTTTTGAGGCTGAGTAGGGACTATTGGGCTCGTAGGCTGTTGTTTCAGTAAATGCTGGGTCGTCTGGTCCAAGACTGCCGTAAACTTCGTCTGTGGAAACATGGAGAAAGCGCATTTGTGCTTTGAGGGACAAGTCGTCTATTGCTTCAAAATGCTTGCGGAAGGCTTCGAGAAGGGTGAATGTTCCGACAACGTTTGTTTGGACAAAGGCTGCGGGCCCGATAATCGATCGATCGACGTGAGATTCTGCTGCAAAATGGGCGACTGTGTTGATGTTTTCGGTTTGAAGTAAGGTATCGATCAGGCCCCGATCGCAAATATCCCCTTGTACAAACCGAAAATTTTCTCCCCCTTCCAAACTGTCTAGGGTTTTTCTGTTTCCTGCATAGGTGAGAGCATCGAGTACCACTACCCGATCGCCGGGATAACTACTGCACCAGTGATGTACAAAATTGGAGCCGATAAATCCAGCGCCACCTGTTACCAACAATCGACGAGGCGATCGTACTATGCTTTGATCCTTGCTGTCTGTCATAAAAAAAAGTCCGGTAAGTGGGAAACTCAGCGTCTTTAGACCTGAGTTACTGACATTGCTTGCAATAACTAAGTCTTTTCAAAAATAACCTTAAAAGTAGTTTGTCACCAAGTATTTGTCACTGTGTAATTAAATTTTCTACTCTTTGATATCAGATTTTTGAATTGATGCGCGATCGCACTCTGAGTGACACCGCAGAAAAGCAATCCCTCTTTGTTCGCTCAAATGCTTGTCCAACAAGGCTTTTGGTTGTTTATTGCCCCACGCAATTGGCAGTGGTGATTGCTAATGGTGATTGCTGTTGATTGTGGATATTTGCGATCGAGTCGCGATGGTGGCTGCTCTGAGAGTTGATAGATTTGTGAAGAGCTGTTACCATTATTTTTTTAATTATCCTTTACAAAATCCAGAGCACCATGAAAAAGTTTCAAGTGTTAGCTGGCATTGCTTCCACCGTTGCGATCGCCAGCAGTATTGCACTAGGCGACGCAGCATTGGCTTTTCCTTGTCCCTACAGCAAATCCAATGCTGCTCAATCTGGTTCTGGAACAACCCTAGTTGGTTCCGGTGGCCAGGCTCAAATGAATCCCTGTAAATCTTACAAAACATTAGCTTTGGGTTTTCTCGGCTTAGCTGGGGTTTTGGGCGGTGGTGCTGCTTACATGAGTTACCGCGTAGGCAAGCGGGCTCAGGCTGCTTGCGCTGCCATGAGTGATAATTTTGAAGTTTTTCAAGAGTCGATCGCCGATGAATCGATGGAAGCATACCTGGAAGTTCCCACGGATACTGACTCCGAGTCCCCGATGGCTGCAACTGAAAGTGCATCACCCCTGGGAGTAGTTCGGGAACACCCGGAAGCACCAGGTGGCGAACTGGATTTGGGATCGTCTCGCCCGATCGCATCTGCCCCAAGTGCGATCGTCCAATAGTAATCTTGCGGTAGCACCAATTTGGAGTAAATCGGAACTCCGATTTACTTCAGCTACTCACCGATTACTCAAAATCAGTCACAAGATAGACAAAAAATTTTCATTTAAAACGGTAAAATATATAACTACAGATTAAAATCATAGGTTATGAATGCTATTGGCGATCGATTCAATCAGTTTACAGGTAAAACGCGATTTGCAGTTTGTCGCGTGTTCATTCACCTCAGTGGTGAAGAAGTTGCACCATTGTTGGGAGTTCTCAACAGCACTGCCAGAGATGCCATAGATGCCGATGGGGATTTAACAGTCCTAGGAGAAGGCTTGGTAGAAGTTTGCAATCACCTATTGCAGTACGATAACTACTGGCAATCAGCGGCAAACGAAGGTGACGTTTTTTGGGATGAAGGGGAAGCAGGCGATTATGTAGATGAACTGTTTACAGATTCAGCAGAACGCTATCTGAGCGAACCTCAATACAGCAACTCTGTGGACGATCGCAATTCTCCCTTATCTTTGCCCGTGACTAGAAATGTCGTGGTGATGCTGACAGTGGCCTATGAAGGCGAAGTTCCCCAACTGGAAACAGACCTCGCAGACATCAGCGCCCTAAAACAGGGTTTAAAAGCACTGATAAATTTACACTATCAGCAAAGGCTCAGAGCTATCCAAATTCACTTTTCGCCCGCACAGTTGGGAGACGAACTTACTAACGACCAATTGTTGGTAAATTTTTCCGAACTCATTCCTCTCTAGGGAAGTCATTAGTTAGTAGTCATTATAGCCTTTCTCATTAACATGAGGTGCTCTCGCGGGCATAGGGCATAGGGCATAGGGCATAGGGCATAGGGCATAGGGCATCAGTTGCGAGCGGTGTGCCAATCACAACTAACAAACAACCCATAACAACTAACAAATAACAGATCGCAAATAACCAATTCAAATTAGTATTTATGCTGCGAAGATTGATAGTTTATTTCATGGCTTTAACATTGTGCGTGACCACTATAGCCTGTGGTTCTCCCAGTCCCACGACGCCGGAGGCAAATCAGAATGTTAATACTGTCCGTTCTGCCCCCCCTAGCAATAATAATTTAAGTCAAGGTCAATATCCCTTACAGCAAGCTACCTACGACGATACTGACGGGGAATATAGTTTGATGTTGCTCAATACTCCCCCCGGTACTTCCTCTATTTATCGATCGAGAGATTTGCAAATGGCTAGGTTAACGGATGAGGAAATATCCCAGGGTAAAAAAAGTTATCTGAATTTACAAAAAGATCTAGCCAGTTTACATTTGACTGAAGATTTTAAAATAGAGTACGTTCATAACGTGACCGAAACAGTCAGTAATCCTCAAACAGGTCAGCCACAAACAGTGGTAGTGAGACAGCAATCTGGTTTCTGGGCTCCGTTTGCTGGGGCCTTGGCCGGTCAGGCGATCGGCAGTTTGTTATTCACACCCCGATATTATGTGCCACCAGTCTATCAGCCGGGAGTGATTCTCACAGGATATGGCGGGTACGGTAACACTTACCGCGAGGCTGTTAACCAATATCAAACTCGCTATCAAGCCCCCCCAGCCGCTGTCAGAAACCGTCAAGCTTTAAGGACTACTGGCCGCTTGCGATCGCCCACATCCAACGCACCCGCAACTCGTCGCCCAGTACCGCCCAATGCCAATCGATCGACAGGTTCGGGCTATGGTGGCACCAATTTGAAACGATCGACAAAACCAACTTCTCCGCAGCAAAGGCGCACTCCCAGTTTTGGTAGCGGTGGAAACTCTCGTGGCCCCAGTCGGAGTCCTGCTTTCGGAAGCCGTAGAAGGCGTTAGGTTCGAGATTAGTGGGCGATCGCCAATGGATACCCGATTTTTTTCAAAAAGTCGGGTATTGTACATATAGCAACCGCCAAGGCGATTAAGGCAGTAGGGGCTCTCGCATTCGGGCCCAAAATTCTTGAGTAATATCGTTTCCGGTTGTATTGGAATGATTTAACCACAGAGAACACAGAGGACACAGAGGGAGAGAATAAAGATCTGAATAATTCCGAACGATAGAGGATTTGATATAAAACCCATAAATTATCTGCCCGAATGCCAGAGCCCTTACCCCAAAGTTATGCCTTAACCACCTTGGCGGTTGCTATATCATGGTCAATTTACTGACAGCGTTGCCAATACATTCTAGCCACTGTATCCCCAGGATTGGCTTGCAAACATTGCTCTAACAGTCGAAGGGCCACCTCTTGATCAGAGGCATGATAAGAAACGATCGCCCTTTCAAAATTGCTTTGCATGGCTAACTTCCCTTCTCGCAATTCCGGGGGATCGGCATTGAAAACTTCATACACGCCTACCTGTTCCGATTTCCCCTTGACTCGAACGCGATCGATCAAACGAATGTCATAATTTTCAGGATTTTTTAAGGCTCGAAATGTGCGATCGCTAATCAGCAAAGGCACGCCGTACTCTTTAGTTAATCCCTCCAAACGAGATGCTAAATTCACCGCATCGCCGATGACAGTTCCATCCATCCGAGATGCACCACCCACAGTTCCCAGTATTAATATCCCCGTATTAATGCCAATGCCAATTTTAATCGGCGGACGTTCGGGTCTCGTGCGCGTGGTATTATAGTCCGCTAGCCTTTGTAGCATAGCAATTCCACCTGTGACTGCCCGATCCGCATCTCCACTAAATAAAGCCATGATCGCATCACCAATATATTTATCAATAAACCCATTATTTTCGATAATCGCGGGTTCCATCCGCGAGAGATAACCATTAATAAATTTAAAATTATCATCCGGTGTCATCCTTTCTGATAAACTTGTAAAATCTCGAATATCTGAAAATAACACCGAAATTTCTTGCTGAATTTGTTCCCCTAATTGAATATCAAGAAAGCTAGTTTTTTTTAATAACTGAAGAAACTGACGAGGAACAAAACGTAAAAAGGATTCATTGAGTGCTTGTAAATAACTTTCTTTTTCTTGAAGTTCTGCAATTAGTTTAGCTTGTCTGCGAGTCAGGGTTTCTAACTCTTGATTCATTTCTATAAGTTGATAATTTTTTTGTGCCAGTTGTTTATCTTGACTATAACTGTGGATTGCTTCTGTTACCGTTAGTCTTAAATCTTCATCCTGCCAAGGTTTACCGATGTAACGATAAAGTTTAGCGTATTTGACCGCATTAGCAACCGCTTCAATAGTAGCTTGCCCAGTCAGCATTACTTTCAGGGTTTTTGGGGAAATTTCGTGAACGCGACGCAATAGTTCGTCTCCCTTCATATCCGGCATAATGTAATCGGAAATAATCAAGGGAATTTCATCACCCTCTTCAATTAATTCTGCCAGTAACTCTAAAGCATCCTCACCCCCTTCAGCTATTTCGATTCTATACTCCTCTCCGAAAGCTTTTCTCAGTTCCGATTTCAAACTCGTTAAAATAGTAGCTTCATCATCTACACAAACAATCACAAGTTTTTTAGAAATTTTTGTCATAATTTTTCTAATCCAGACTTGACCGTCTCGATCAACTCTTTTTCCGACCAGGGTTTAAACAAACATTGATGTAAATTAGCTGCTGCATAAGCTCGATCGATCGCTTTTTGATCTGCCTGTCCTGTCAATAAAATTTTGACAATATTAGGGAATTTTTGATGCACGCGAATCATAAATTCGTCGCCTTTCATTCCTGGCATCAGCCAATCGGAAACAATCAATAAAATGCTCACCTCATCTTCATTTAATTCATCAATAATATCTAATGCTTCTTCAGCATTTTGGGCTACTTCATAAACATAGGAACTTCCTAATGCTTTTCTCAATTGAGCCTTCAAGCTTTCTAAAATCACGGCTTCATCATCAACACACAAAATCACAGGTTTAGACATGGTAATTAATGGGTAAAGGTAATTGGTAATCAGTAATTGGTAATTGGGAATGGGTGATTGCCCCTAGGAGGAACTATCTGGTTGGAGATTCATACTTAAATAAACCGTAAAAGTTGTTTTTCCCGGTACAGAATTTACTTCGATTTCACCTTCATGTTTTTTAACAATTTTGCGGACAATATCTAATCCCAACCCACTTCCTTCGCCCGGAGGCTTAGTGGTAAAGAAAGGTTCAAAAATTCTGTGTTTAATTTCTTCGGGAATTCCTTTTCCACTATCGGTAATACTGATTTTTGCAAATCCTCCTTCCTGGGTAACATCGATGGTTAGCATTCCTTTGTTATCCATTGCTTGAATAGCATTATGAATCAGATTTGTCCATACTTGATTTAGTTCATCTGGATAGCAGTAAATCAGTGGAATTTCTGCGTAGTTTTGCACCACTTCAACCCCCTGTTTTATAGAGTTTTGATACAGGGTCAAAATAGTCTCGATTCCCACTATCAAATTAGATTTAAATAGCTCATTTCTTTGATCCGAATGAGCATAAGTCTTCAAGGCAAATACAACTTTAGCAGCACGATCTACTGCGGTTTCTATCGTATTTGTACCTCGCTGCAATCCTGAAAGATTATACGCAAATTCCAGCATTCTAATGCTATCCGCATGAGTCAGTATCGGTAAAAATGACTCGATGTCTTCATGGATTTTCATATCAGATAGTGTATCAGCTACGGTATCTGCATCAGGGACTCCCATTTCTTCTAGTTCGCGAGTTAAAGCTCGCTTTATTTTGCGACTATCTTTGGCCGAAAATACCTGCTTATTGTTAATAGAACATAATGCTATAGACATATTACTGACGGAAGATTGAATAGCACCTAAAGGCGTATTGACTTCGTGAGCAATCCCTGCAATTAGCTGTCCGAGTGCTGCCATTTTCTCCGATTGAATGAGTTCTTCTTGGGTTACTTGTAGTTGATTTAAGGTATTGGCTAACTCATGATTCGTTTGAGCCAGTTCTGCGTTTTTTGATTGCAAGTTATTTTGGAGTCGCTGCAATGCTAAATGGGTTTCGACGCGAGCTAAAACCTCTTCTACCTGAAAGGGTTTGGTTACATAGTCTATACCGCCGACACCAAAGGCTTTAACTTTATCAAGCACATCATTAAGCGCACTGATAAAAATGACTGGAATATGCCGTGTTTTGGGATCGGATTTGAGCTTGGTACAGACTTCATAGCCATCCATTTCTGGCATATTAATGTCTAGCAAAATCAAATCTATAGGAATAATTTGAGTTGCAGATAGAGCTTGATTTCCATCTTTTGCAGGTCTCACCTTATAGCCATGTTTGGTTAAAATACCCACGAGTAGTTGTAAATTTGCCAGAGTATCATCTACAACTAAAATATTAGCAGGATCGGAGTTAAAAGCCACGTTATTCATATTAGTTGTACAATCGGAATTCAAAGTTTTATTACTTGACTGCTTCGATATAGGAGGCAATTTTACCATATTCAAATTCATTAGCTAATACTAAAAACGCATTTCCTATCGACGCATTTATAGATTTGACTTCCTGAATGAGATGGTCTACTTCACCAATATCTAAACTTTTGGCTGCACTAGCTAACTTTGCCCGTAAATCTGGTGGCAACGTAGCTATAGCTTCCGGTTCAAGCACGTCTTTGATGTCAGTTTTCGATAGAGTTTTAGCTACTTTATCGATCGCCTCTTCATAAATATAACGCACGCCGATATGTTTGTTCATTACTGCAAAAATTTCTTGCTCCCGGAAGGGCTTCCGCATAAAATCATCGCAGCCAGCCGATACAACGACTGCTCTTTCTTCTTCCAGAACGCTAGCTGTTAGAGCAATAATAGCAGTAGCGTGTCCCTTCGTCGTGGATTTAATTTTTTGTGTAGCCGCGTAACCATCCATCACGGGCATTCGCATATCCATCCAGATGAGATGTGGGTCCCACTCATGCCAAATATCCACAGCTTCTTGACCATTAGTGGCTTCTCTCAATTCAAACCCTAATGGATTGAGTAATTGAACTAATAACTGACGGTTAAGAGGTTTATCATCAACGATGAGAATGCGGTATCGAGGTTGGTTTGGTTCGAGTGCAATGACGCGACGTTTGTTTTGTTCTGCTTCATCGTCAGCGGTATCAACAACCTGAATTGTAATATCAAACTTGAAAATTGTGCCAACTCCTACTTTGCTGCTGACAGTGATATCACCACCCATAAGTTGCACAAACTGACGGCTAATTGCTAAACCTAACCCAGTCCCTTCTTGAGCATTTCTTCCCGATGCAGTTTGCATAAATGCTTCAAAAAGTTTATCTAATTCTTCCGGTGCAATTCCCATACCTGTGTCTTCTACTTCAAAATAAATTTGTTGGTTATTTCCCACTCTTTCTTGACTATTTTTATCGGTTTCACCTGAACTTAGCAATCCACTATTCATACAAATTCTCACACAAACTCCACCTTCTTTTGTAAATTTAATCGCATTATTGAGCAAATTAATCAAAATTTGACGGAGTTTAACTTGGTCGGTGCGAAGGTAACGGGGAACATCAGAACCGCGCTCGAATAGCAACTGCAATCCAGCATCATCAGCTTTGAGTCGAAACATATCTTCTACATCGTCGATTAATCGATACATATCGAATTGTTTCTCATTGATAGTTGTGCGACCAGCTTCAATTTTAGAAAGGTCTAATACTTGGTTAATTAATGTTAGTAAATGTTCGCCACTGCGAGTAATAATCCCCACACTCTCGAAATGTTCGGATGGGAGCGATCGACTTCTGAGCATGATTTGAGCAAAGCCTAAAATTGCGTTGAGGGGAGAGCGCAATTCGTGGCTCATATGAGCCAGAAATGTGCTTTTTGCTTGATTGGCCACTTCTGCTTTTTCTTTCGCAAGTTCTAGTTGTTGGTTGGAGGCGGCTAATTCTGCGGTGCGCTCTTCCACTTTTTGCTCTAAAGTTGCAAAGGATTCTTGCAACTGATGTGCCATGCTATTAAAGGATTTAGCAAGTTGTCCAACTTCGTCTCTGCGGTTAATTACTCCCGATTGATTCCAGTTGCCTTTGGCAATATCCTTGGCGGTTTCGTTCAATTGCAAAATGGGTTTTGTCACCCACTGGGCCGTCAGAATACCAATTAGTATAGATATAATTAAAGCTGCTATACTTAGCAAAATTGTAGTACGGTTGTTGGCATCAATTTCTGCCATAAAATCGGATTCGGGAATTACCACGACTATGGACCAATTTAAGCCTTTATCGTCTCTGAAAGGTAAGACTTGTAGAAAATGTCGCTGGTTTTTGAGGTTGAATTCTAGTTGCTGTGCGGTCTGTTTTTGGGCGATCGCATTCTGAGCCAAAAATACGGCAGTGGCTTTGGTGAGGGGATTGCTACTGTCAATTGCTTTGATTCGTTCTGCTCCAAAATCTTTATTAGCCACCGTGCGAATTGGTTTTTCTCCGGTGGAAGTAGCAACCAGCATCCCATCATGTTCGATAATAAAGCTTTGTCCGGTTTTACCAATTTTCAAGCTTTGTAAAAATTTGCCAATTTGGGATAGATTAATATTTGTTAGTAGGACTCCTTGCAGTTGACCAGATTCATTTTTATAAGGCATGGCTGCCCCTAAATAAGAGGTGATACCTTTGGTATGGGGATAGATTTGACTCCAGGTTGGTTTTCCGGCCGCAACTGCTGCTTTGTACCAAGGACGAGTGCGAGGATCGAAGTTAGGTTTGTTACTCAGTTGTTTGGTCCGATCGCCTTTTTGATTCATAGCGTAGGTACGAAAATCAAAGTTACTATAAATAGTCGAAACTCTGACAGTTAGGGAACCATCATCGGCTCGTTCTGCCCCTAAGTTTTCCTGATTTTCCAATCCAATCCCCGCAAAGGTCAAACTGTCAAAAATTTGAATTTGTCGCCAAAAATGACGTTCTAAACCGACTAAATCTTGTAACTTTAGTTGTCCTAAATCTAAAGCAACTGCATTACTTTGATTTACTTGATGGGGAATTGTGAGATAAGATTTCAGGTTTAAATCAATGCGGTTGGTAATTTCTCCTCTGAGTTGATTTGCCACATTGTTCACAGCTTGTTGTCCATTCTTAAACGAAAGATATCCGACAATTCCCACAGCCACAAATGTTTGGAAGACAAAAGGAACAATCAGAACAGTGCGTAATGGTAACTTCCCAGAGAGTTCGCCGAAGCTAGAGGATATAGTTTTAGTCAACATAAATCGCATCCGTATGATTCTAGGTTTTAGTTTGTAGGGAATTTTCATATGCTGTATCAAAAACCCCGTTTTGGTATACTAACATTTACCGCATTTTTAACTTGCCAATTGGTAAGGAGATCGCAAACTCACTCCCCTCTCCTGGTGTAGAAATACACCGCAAATTACCCCGATGATTTTCCGTGACAATTTGATAGCTAGTTGCTAAGCCCATCCCCGTACCTTTTCCGACAGGTTTCGTCGTAAAAAATGGATTAAATATTTTTTCTTGAACTTCGGGAGTCATCCCGCAACCATTATCTTGAATAGAGATGAGTGCCATATTTTCAGAAGAGAGCGAAGTCGCGATCGCAATTTGACCGACATAATCTAACTGTGCCATAGGTTCCAGGCTATCTTGCCGTTGTTCGATCGCATCAATAGCATTGACCAACAAATTCATAAATACCTGATTTAATAAACCACCATAACATTCAATCTTTGGTAATTTACCGTAATTCTTGGTGAGATGAATCTTCGGTTTTCCCGCCCTACCATTCAAGCGATTTTGTAAAATTACTAAGGTACTTTCGATATTTTCGCGAAGATCTATCGGTTTTATATCTGCTTCATCCAAGCGCGAAAAAGTCCGCAAAGACTTCACAATATCGCTGATGCGCGTGGCTCCAGTTTTCATGGATTCCAGCAGCTTAGAAAAATCGCCGATGAGATACTCAAGGTCGATCTCTTCGATCCAATCAGAAATTGTCTGCGGCGGACTGGGATAATGCTCTTGGTAAAGGCGAACTAGCTCAATTAAGTCGCTAGAATAATCGGTGGCGGGTTGAATATTGCCATAGATAAAGTTCACGGGGTTATTAATTTCATGAGCAATACCAGCTACTAATTGACCCAAACTAGACATTTTTTCGGCTTGAATTAACTGGGTTTGGGTATTTTGCAACTTTTTGAGGGTTTTTTCTAATTCTTCAGATTGCACCCGCAGTTGAATTTCTGATTGACGGACTGCTTCGGCCTGTATCCGATCCATTTCTGCGCCGGCACGAGTGGCAAAGATTTTCAAGATAGCAGACTGCATTTCGATATTGTTGAGCATCGGCTTAGTGTCAAAAACCGCCAACACTCCCAAATAATTCCCAGCGGAATCTGTAATGGGCAAACCAGCATAACTTTCGGCTTGGAGAGCAACTAAATCATCATCTTCCGGGAACAAGCATTGCACGGCATTTGGGTAGCGACACACCTCATACATACTGTTAATAGTTTTACAGGGTGTTCCGTTGAGATTGTAAGTAAAATTCTCGCCAAAGTCGTCTCCGGCCCAAAATGCTAGAGTTGTGGCGATGGATTTTTCGGAATCAATAAATTCAGCAATTAAAGCATAACGGACTTCTAAGACTTGGGCGAGATATTGAACGCAAGTTTTGAAGAATTCTTGGCCTGTTTTCGCCGCCGTACCTTCGACTATTAAACGGAGAGCTTGTTCTTGACGTTTGCGATCGCTAATATCAGTGACAGTACCAACATATCCTTCGATTTCACCGGCGTTGTCAATCACAGGTAAAGCTTGACCAATGACCCAAGCGACACTACCATCGGGCCGCAGAAAGCGGTACTCTGATTGAAATTTTTGTTTAACTAAGGCGCTGTCATACCATTCCTGAAAAACACGCTCTCGGTCATCAGGATGGAGAGTCCGAGCCCAATCGGGGCCTATCGCTTCTTGCTGAGTTAATCCCGTAGTTTGCGACCAAGTTTGATTCACATAAAGGCAGTCACCTTTGGCATCAGTTAAGAACACGCCGATTGGTGATGCTTCTGCTAGGGTTTCATAGCGTTTTTGGCTTTGTTGGAGTTGAATTTCGGCTTTTTTTGCTCCGCTAATATCAAGGTTAACCCCGATCATCTTGTGCGGATTGCCTTTGTCGTTGTGCCGAACTAAACCAAAGGCTTTAATGAAATGGATACTACCATCGGGATGAACCACACGAAATTCTGTATTGTATTCAGCTTGTCCTAAAACAGCTTGATTGATTAATGTTTCGATCGCCTCTCGGTCATCAGGATGTAGCCCCGTGGCCCAAATCTCGTAAGCTAATCTGGAATCGGAGTTCTTAGTGACGCCATAGAGCTCGTACATCCGATCGTCCCAAACGAGGGTATTGTCGATGATGTCCCATTCCCAACAGCCAATCCGCCCAGACTGGAGTGAACATGACAAACGCTCAGAGATTTCCTTCAGTTGAGTTTCGGCAAGTTTGCGATCGGTAATATCCATCGCCGTGCCAAACAAACGCACAATGTTTCCGTTTTGGCGATCGATTTCAATGCGACCATTAATATACCGGATAGCACCATCTAAGCGACAGATCCGCAGGTCAAAATTTTGGGGAATTCCCTGCTCGCTGGCTGCCTGAACATAACTTACAAATAATTCTCCATCTTCTCCATAATATTGTTTGATATGGTCTTCAAACTTTGGTTCTCCCTGTTCGGGATTCATCCCAAAAATCCTAAATAATTCTGCTGACCAAGTAATTTTTTGTGTAGTTAAGTCAAAGGACCAATTCCCAATCTGGGCAACTCGTTGTGCTTCTTCCAGTTGTCGCGTAAGTTCCTGTCGGGAGATATCTGCTTGTTTTCGATGGTGGATATAACGCGCTATCCCCAAATAAGAAACCACTTGCCCTTGGTTATTTGACAGGGCTGATAAATTGGCAGAATACCAGTAATAATTGCCATCTCCATGCAAAAATCGGTATTCGATTCCCCGCAGTTTCTCACCTTGCAAACAGCGATGTAAGGCATTTACACAAATTGGTAAATCCGCTGGGTAAACCGACGGCTCAAAAGGCTGACCTAACAATTCTGCGATGTCGTATCCCGTAACTTCTTGAAAGTTGGGACCCAGATAGCTGAAGGTGCTGTCGGGATTGATGACATAAACCAGATCGTTGAGATTTTCAATGATGCTGCGGAATTTTTCTTGACTGGTTCGGAGTGCTCGTTCTGTGGCTTTAGTCTCTGTGATATCCCGCATAATTGCGGAAAAGTGTTCTACTGTTCCCTCTTTCGATTTATGAGCTAGGACGACCAAAGAAACCGGGATTTCACCTCCTGTCGGATTTAGTAAAGCCGTCTCGCCCCGCCAAGTGCCACAACTGGCGGCTTCGGGTAAGGCTTGATTGAATAGGATCTCCTTAGCCCATTCTGGATGAGCATTAGAGATTTCCACGGAGGCTATAGCCTCTTCATCATGATTCAAAAATTTTCGCCAAGCTTGATTGAGGTAAATGGCTTTACCTGTCACATCAGCCGTGGCGATGAAATCTGAGGTGGTTTCTAAAATAGCAAGCAGACGCTGAGTATCAGCTTCGGCAGTTTTGATGTCAGTGATATCTCGAATATAGCCATACCAAATAATACTGCCATCGGCTTCGGGCTGGGGTGTAGAATTACCGAGCAACCACAGCACTCGCCCATCGGGTAAGCAAGTTCGATATTCGCAATACCAAGGTGTCAGATGGGTGGCGGAATCGAGAATGGATTGATGGACGCGATCGATGTCATCCCGGTGGATCGCGGTAAACACTAAAGAGCCATCCTCCTGCACTTGTTGTGGGGAAACTGCATGAATCTCTCGCAACTTTTCGCTGGCGTAGGGGAAATGGGAAGTACCATCAGGGCGCAGCCGAAACTGATAAATAACGCCGGGGATGTGGCGGGCTATTTGCTCTAGGTGATGAGAGTCTGCGGGGGTAGCTGGATTTACTGGTTCCACGCCAGCTAAGGGGAGTTGGGCTTGGGCGAGTTGGCGGGTAAGTTCTTGGACTTGTGCTTGCGATCGCTTGCAATCTGTGATGTCTCGCATCACTAACAGATGTCTGTGGGGCACAAAGTTTGCCGTCACCGCATATTCTACGGTGCGGATTTCTCCATCAGCCCGCACTAGAGAGAATTCTCCTCGTGCTGTTTCTGGTTGTCGCCATTGTTGCCATAGTTGTGTAAAATCACGCATCTAAGGCAGTTTCCAACACAGCCCGCAATTGTGTGTCTCTAGCGGATAGCAAAGGGCGATCGTTTGGGGCCATGTCATCATTTAAGGATGGGCTCGTAAACTTTACCATTGTAGCCCAAAGCGTCCTAGAAGCACGGGTTTTTCAACCCCATTTCTGGAAATGTCCGCTTTTGCTCGCCTAAATTTCTCACGGTTTTAACTCACAAATCGGTAACTCGATCGCCAACTCAGTCCCCTCTCCCAGTGTAGAACTACATCGCAAATTACCACGATGATTTTCCGTGACAATTTGATAGCTAGTTGCTAACCCCATCCCCGTACCTTTTCCGATAGGTTTCGTCGTGAAAAATGGATTAAATATTTTTTGTTGAACTTCGGGAGTCATGCCGCAGCCATTATCCTGAACAGAGATGCGAACCCAATTTTCCGAAGCCATGGAAGTGGTGATAGTAATTTGACCAAGATCATCTAATTGGGCGCTATTTTCTAGATTTTCTTGCCGTTGTTCGATGGCATCAATAGCATTCATCAACAAATTCATAAACACCTGATTTAATAAACCGCCATAACATTCAATTAAAGGTAATGCGCCATAATTTTTGGTAATAGTAATTTCCGGTTTACCCGCCCTACCGTTCAAGCGATTTTGCAAAATCATTAAGGTACTATCCATATTTTCATGGATATCTATTTCTTTTAAATCTGCTTCGTCCAATCGCGAAAAAGTCCGCAGAGACTTGACAATATCTCTAATTCTTGTGGCACCTGTTTTCATGGATGCCAGGAGCTTAGAAAAATCACTAGCCAGATAGTCAAAGTCTATATTTTCGAGAAAATCTGAAATTGCCTGCGGTGGACTCGGATAGTATTTTTGGTAAAGGTGAATTACGTTAATTAATTCGATCGCATAATCACTGGCAGGTTGCAGATTACCATAAATGAAACTGACGGGATTATTAATTTCATGAGCAATTCCTGCCACTAATTGCCCCAAACTTGACATTTTTTCGGCTTGAATTAACTGAGTTTGGGTATGTTGCAACTTGTTGAGGGTGGCGGCTAATTCTTCTGATTGCAGCCGCAGTTGCATGGACGATCGACGCAAGGCTGCTTCCGCCTGCATCCGTTCCATTTCCGCACCGGCACGGGTGGCAAAAATCTTCAAGATAGCTGACTGCATTTCGATATCTTGTACCATGGGTTTAGTGTCTAAAACTACCAATAGTCCCAAACGATTGCCCGTCGCATCTACAATCGGCAAACCAGCATAACTTTCGGCTTGGAGAGTGACTAAATCATCATCTTTGGGGAACAAGCACTGGACCAGATTTGGGTATCGACACACCTCAGCGATGCGATGGACATTGTGACAGGGTGTGCCACATAGATTGTAGATAAAATTCTGGCCAAAGTCGTCTCCTGCCCAAAATGCTAGAGTTGTGGCGATGGATTTTTCGGAATCAATAAATTCAGCAATTAAAGCATAACGGACTTCTAAGGCTTGGGCGAGATATTGAACGCAACTTTTGAAGAATTCTTCCCCTGTTTTCGCCGCCGTACCTTCGACAATTAAGCGGAGAGCTTGTTCTTGACGTTTGCGATCGGTGATATCTCTGGCTACCAAAACCACTCGCTCTTGAGACATGGGAGAAATCCTGGCATCAAACCACAATAAACGATCGCCTAGGGGTAAGGAATATTCCAACTGGGTGACGGATTGAGTAATGATGGCCTGGTGAATACCATTGAGGAAAGTATCTGCGAGATTTTGGGGTAAGACTTCGTGAAGAGTTTTGCCTAAAATTTCATCGGAAGGTCGGTATAACAGACTTGATGAACCACCTGCTATTTTGAGATAGCGTCCTTCTACATTCAGGACAATAATCACATCCTGTATGGCATTAAATAATGCCGTTAACTCTGCTTCTGATGTGGCTAACTTGATTTCAGCTTGTTTGCGATCGCTAATATCAGTGACAGTGCCCACATATCCTTCGATTTCACCCCTACTATCAATCAAAGGTAAAGCTTGACCTAGCACCCAAGCGACACTACCATCGGGACGCAGAAAGCGGTACTCTGATTGAAATTTTTGTTTAACTAAGGCGCTGTCATACCATTCTTTAAAAACGCGCTCTCGGTCTTGAGGATGGAGAGTCCGATCCCAATTTGGACCGAGGGATTTTTCCTGAGTTAATCCCGTAGTTTCCGACCAAGTTTGATTCACATAGAGACAGTCTCCTTTGGCATCAGTTAAGAACACGCCGATTGGTGATGCTTCTGCTAGGGTTTCATAGCGTTTTTGGCTTTTTTGAATTAGCATTTCGGCTTGTTTGCGATCGCTGATATCAATAATCACTGACCAGATATATTGATTCCCATCCTTACCTGTCACCAATACTCCGAGCAATTCCACGGGCAACAAAGATCCATCCTTGCGGATATACTCTTTTTGGTAAGGGCCGTAACGACCGATGGTGTTGAGCAATTCTAATTGATGGATTTCAGCAGCGGCATACTTTTGAGGGGTTAAATCCAAATAGCTTAAGTGCTTCAATTCCTCAAGAGTATAGCCATAGATGGTTTCGGCGGCGCTATTGACTTCGATGAAACGACCTTGCATATCCTTGAGTGCAATTCCCAGAGGACACAAGTCGAAGAGCGATCGCAGTTTTTCTTCACTCGCTCGTAGAGCATCTTCTGCTTGCTTGCGATCGGTGATATCTTCAGAAATCCCTAATAAGTATTTCGGATTGCCAAGTTCATCGAGAATCGGAATTTTCCTTGTATGCACAATTCGAGTGCCTTGATGATTCGTTTGAATCCATTCTTCAGGAATATCCAAAACCTCACCGCTGGCCAAGGCTGCTCGATCTTGGGAGCGGATAAAATCGGCTGCTGTAAACAAGTCGTAGTCATTTTTTCCTAGTAATGCTGTTCTCGGATAACCGATTAGTTCTTCGCCAGCTTTGTTTAAGCTCACATATTTAAGATCGACGGCATCTTTGACAAATACCATGTTGGGGATATTTTCAATGACTGAGCTGAGGAACTTCTGAATCCGCCAATTTTCTAACTCTGCTTGTTTGCGCTCTGTGATATCCTGTGCGGCGGCATAAATCAAATCTCCACAGGGAACAGAACGCCATTCCATATATCGATAACTACCATCTTTGGCGCGATAGCGATTAGTGAACTGGGGAATTAGTTTCTGTTGGCTCAAATCAGATACTGCATCTAAAGTTGAGGCGAGATCGTCGGGATGAACCAAATCGAGAAAGAGTTGACCTTCTAGTTCTTGAGTGCTGTAGCCGAGAACTGTTTCCCAAGCGGGATTCAGGCGACGAAAATGGCCGCTGACATCGGCAATGCAGAGCAAATCGATAGCAAGGCTAAAAAACTGTTCCAGTTCTAATTCAGCGGTTTTGCGATCGCTAATATCACAATGAGTGCCAATAAACCGCAAAGGTTTACCTTCAGTATCCCACTCCACCACCTGGCCACGGTCTAAAATCCACTTGTAAGAACCGTCCTTGCAGCGCAGGCGATGTTCGTTGCGATAGGTAGAAGTTTCGCCGTCAAAGTGTTTGGCAAAATCTGCATAGCATCGAGCTTTATCTTCTGGATGCACCAGCAGATCCCACTCTGCTAAAACATTCGTAATTTCATGTTCTGCATAGCCCAGCATCGCTTTCCACTGCCGATAAAAGATAACTTCATTCGTTTTGAGGTTCCAATCCCAAGTGCCGTCTCCTGCTCCTTCTATGGCTAATTTCCAGCGGCTATTGTTTGCTTCTAAAGCGATTTGTGCTTGCTTTTCGGCGTGGATATTACGCGCTATTCCCAAACAGGAAACCACTGGTTGATCGTGATTTTGCAAGGCTGATAATTTTGCAGAATGCCAGTAATAATTGCCATCTTTATGCAAAACTCGGTATTCAATTCCTCGCAGTTTATCACCTTGCAAACAGCGATGTAGGGCATTTACAAAAATTGGTAAATCTGCTGGATAAACCCAAGGAGCAAAAGGCAGATATAACAATTCTGTTATTTCGTATCCCGTCATATCTTTTAATTGGGGACTGAGATAGCTGAAGGTGCTATCGGGATTGATGACATAAACCAGATCGTTGATATTTTCAATGATGCTGCGGAATTTTTCTTCACTGGTTCGGAGTGCTCGTTCTGTGGCTTTAGTCTCTGTGATATCCCGCATAATTACGGAAAAGTTTTCTACTGTTCCCTCTTTCGATTTATGAGCTAGGACGACGATAGATACAGGGATTTCACCTCCTGCCGGATCTAGTAAAAA
Organism: Oscillatoriales cyanobacterium; assembly: GCA_004292745.1. GTDB lineage: Bacteria > Cyanobacteriota > Cyanobacteriia > Cyanobacteriales > Microcoleaceae > Microcoleus > Microcoleus anatoxicus. The sequence goes on from RDXH01000007.1 coordinate 61,635, forward strand.
TGTCTCGCCCCGCCAAGTGCCATAACGAGCTGTTTCTGGTAAAACGTGATTGAAAATACGATCTAAAACCCACTGGGGATGAGCATTAGAGATTTCCACGGAGGCTATAGCCTCTTCATCATGATTCAAAAATTTTCGCCAAGCTTGATTGAGGTAAATGGCTTTACCTGTGACATCAGCAGTGGCGATTAAATCTGAGGTGGTTTCTAAAATGGCCAGCAGACGTTGAGTATCAGCTTCGGCAGTTTTGATGTCAGTGATATCTCGAATATAGCCATACCAAATAATACTGCCATCGGCTTCTCGCTGGGGTGTAGAACTACCGCGCAACCACAGCACTCGCCCATCGGGTAAGCAAGTTCGATATTCGCAATACCAAGGTGTCAGATGGGCGGCGGAATCGAGAATGGATTGATGGACGCGATCGATGTCATCCGGGTGGATTGCTTTAAATACCCCAGAGGCATCTTCGCACAATTCTTTGGGGGAAACTGCATAAATCTCTCGCAATTTCTCGCTGGCGTAGGGGAAATGGAAACTACCATCAGGACGCATCCGAAATTGATACAGCACTCCCCCGATGTGACGGGCAATTTCAT
>RDXH01000080.1 GCA_004292745.1 Oscillatoriales cyanobacterium
CCCCGCAGTGCTTCTCCTGCGGCGACTAGAGCGACTGCTATTTAGGGCTTGGTGCACCTGGCTGTGCTACCCAGCAAGTTCAGCCAAAGCAGAACAACACAATCGCAACCAATTTATCAGCGTCGTCGCCCAGGTAGAAGCAGCCTTGGCTAGCACTCCAGGGCCTTATTTCCTCGATGAATTTGGCACTGCGGATGTGATCTTTACGCCCTATGTCGAACGGATGAATGCCAGTCTTTTCTATTACAAAGGCTACTCCATGCGGGAAGAAAACCCGCGCTTTGCAGACTGGTTTGCGGGGATGGAAAGCCGATCGACTTATCGCGGTACTCAAAGCGATTTTCATACTCATGTACATGATTTACCGCCTCAAATGGGCGGCTGTTATGAAAACGGGGAACCGCAAATGCTACTCAACAAAGCCCGCGTAGATAACGGGCCTTGGGCTGGATTACCGGATGTGATGTACCCAGAACCGGAAACCTCCCGCGCTGAAGCACTCCACCGCGTTATCAAGCATCATCGCAACATTATTAAAGTCAATCCTGCTGATGACAACTTATTTGATGAGGCTTTGCGTTGTGCTTTAACTTTGATGATGACTGGTGAAGTTTGTGCGCCGCCGGGTGGTTCTGATGTGGCTTTGCGGTATTTGCGCGATCGGGTGAATGTGCCCCGTGATATGTCGATTTACGCGGCGAAGCGATTCAGGGAAGCGTTGGAGGAAACGGCGGCTTTGGTGGGCGATGCACAGGGTACTCCGATTCTGTTGAAGAATCGGCGAGATCAAGATCCGGCTAATTTTGTGTAGTGTTAATCCGTAGGGTGCGTCGCTGCGAGATTTTGGATATAACTTGCAGATTATAGATGGCGACGCACCCTAATTGCAATCTGCGCGATCGATGTGCTACCATTGGTAGTATTAAAAGTGGCATAAATAATATGAAAGTATCTATCTCTTTGCCAGATGAGCTAGTGCGTTACATTGACCAGCGTGTAGAAAATCGCAGTCGGTTAGTTGAGGTTTTATTGCAAGCATGGCGCAAACAACAAGAACAGCAGGCAATGGTAGAAGCTTGTTTATTGCTGGATGAACTAAGTGATGAATTAACCGATGAGGATGAAGCATGGCAGCAAGCAGCGATTATCGACTGGGAAGCATCTGGCTTGTGAATTTCGATCCCTCAGTTGGTACAGAAATCCGCAAGACTCGACCAGCGGTAATTATTTCAGGAACTGCTTTTAATCAACGCAGCAAGGTAACTGTTCTACCCATTACTTCTGCTGTTCCCAACGATGGTTTACGAGCTGTTGTTTTGCCTGTGATTCCTTCGACTCTCAATGGTCTCAATAGCGAAAGTTTTATCGTGTGCATCGATCCGATGACGTTTGATAAACGCAGACTCGTGCGCTGTCTTGGGCAATTAGAGTTGCAGCAAGTACAAGAAATTCAACAGATTTTGGCTCGATATTTAGAGCTTTAAGAGTAGAGTAATGCAAAAGAATGAGCGTTAGATCGAATCCGTTGGTATCAGAATTATTCATCTCTATCTTCTCTGACTCTGTGGCCTCTGCGGTTTAATCATCAGGTAACGGACGGATATATTCGCCGTTGGTTTGCGAGGATGGGGGATGGGTTGACGGGGGAGAGTTTAGAGGCGCGTGAGCACTGTCGGAAAATTCCCGTCTCAAGGAGTTGATTCAAAATCCGTTGCGGTTGTGGATGTTATGTCAAATTTGGCAGACAGGGGGCGGTTTGCCGGAGACGCAGGCGGGGTTATACGGGCAGTTTGTGGATTGGGTGTATGACTGGAAGGCGGATGATGCAATTTTAAACCAACGGGAGGCAATTGATACAGCTAAACTATGGATAGGGGCAATCCACCTGTGGTTGCCCCTACAAACTACTCAATATGGCTATATTGCGTAAGTTCTATCTTTGCAATCCATCGAACGAAGTTGGCAAGTTCGGGTGCAGTGACTTGTTATGTCACATCACACTAGAATCTATTCTGGTTTTATCCAGCCCTTAACGGTAGCCTTGACAACATTAACATAAGCGTTATCGAAAAATTCTCCGATAGCAGCTTCAGTACCAGCTTCTAATGCACCAACAACACGACGCTTAAAGCTAGGAGTGGTTTCATCATTGATATAGGCAATTTTTTCACCCTCAGTAGCAGTAGGATTGGTTGCCTCTAACTGCTTGAGAAGTTTTTGAATTTCTTTGGCGGCTTCAGTTAGACTCTGTTTTTGTTCAGAGTGAAAAAACTTATTATTATCGGAACGAGCATACTTTCCCACAGCCCCAGCTTGATCAACGTTGTAAGTATCTCCCATAAAATCCTCAATTTTTACTTGACCAATAACATTACCATTGTTGCTTTCAATAATCTGGACAAATTTAGCATGGATCACATATTCAACCTTTTTGGATGGATCGTAGTTGGTTAATTCCTTATACTTAGTGGTTAACATATTATACAAATCAAGCAATTCATTTTCAATGCCAGCATGATTTTTCAATGAAGTATGCAGATTTGGTATAATATGTTTCTCTAAGCCACGAACAGTCATCACATTTGAATCATGCCCTGGATCGTTCACCGGACCAAAATCAGAGATCCCAAGGAATTGAATATTAATGAAGGGTATTAAACTTACCTTATAGTTAGATGTCCCTCGTGTGCCGTGCGTTTCCGTTCGATATTCGTTTCCGAATCCCCAATAGATTTGTCGTTCATAGTAGGCTGAATAGGGGATAGAAACTTGGATCTCTGTCCCGCTCAAAATAGAGATGCTGGCAGTACCAGTAGCTCCTCGTTCAATATAAAAAATATTTCCTTTCCTGTTACGCAAAAATCCGTGAACACCAGTGTGATTTTCTTGGTACTCAAAGGATTTATTACTAACAGAACTTTGGATTAGATCAATGAGTTGGTTCATAACAACACCTCTAAAAATTTGACAGGTCAAGGGTTGAATCTCCTGAAACTCGAAAAAGATAGCCGCGATTATGACAGGCTTATTGACAAGGACAATGGGGACTGTTCCCTTGATCCTTATAAGTTCACCCGATCTGATCTTTTTTGAGGTCGTTCAAATCCAACCCTTGTTTAGTAGTTTTTCTAATTTGCTTGTCACCTGTCAGGAAAATTTTTCTAATAAAGACTTCGGTATAGTCCATAATTATCAGCATCCCCTGACAAATCACCGAAATCAACCTCCACCAAACCCTGCAACTCTTCTGCATCGACGGTAGCAAATTCGATAACCCCGATCGCCCCGCCAACCACATCTACCTGCAACTCATCAAAAAACACCAAGGCCCCAAATCCACAGAAGGCACACCCCCCACCCTCACGGAACTCAAAATCTACTCTTTACTCATAGACTGGGAAAAACACCCCATTCTCATTTTCTACGAAGATGCGAAACCCCAAGGTTTTAGCCAAACTTTTCTCGATTTTCTCACTCGCTTCGACGCGACAATTTGCGTTATTACCGACTCACCCCATCCCATCATTCCCACTTTCTCACCCCAAGATCCGCACTTGATTCAATCTATTATAACTTGGCTACAACGGACTGTTTTAGAAAGTTAAAATAATAGGTTAGTCGATATGTTATTTAAGGAGTGTTAGTAATTTCTACAATCATTTCTCCTTGCCGCAATTGTTCTAACGCATCAGGCAAAATAGCTGTCAACAATTGTCGCAAGTTGCGGTTAGTAACATTGCCACAAGTTAGCCACAAAATTTGAGGCGGCGATCCTAAGCGACATACCAAGTCGATGAAGTCACTGTCTTTCGTCATAATCGCAACATTTTCGGCTCGTGCTGCTTCAAAAATTTCGATATCTTGAGCATCCCTAAGCGCTAAATCTCGCAATGCACTCGCTTCCAAACCAAAGGTTTCTGTTAGCCAATTTGCCAGTGTGGGAGGTAGTTGAGCATCGATCCAAATTTTCATGCTGTTAGTCTAGGAAAATCAGTACGTCGTGCGGCAAACAGCAGACAAGCTTGAATATCTGCTAATTCCAAATCAGGAAAATCTTCTAAAATTTCAGTAACGCTAACATTTTCCGCCAACATTTCTAAAATATCGGTGACTCTAATTCGCATCCCTCGAATACAGGGACGACCACCACATTGGCCGGGAGTTTGAGTAATGCGGGTTAGTAAGCCAGTTGTTAAATTCATAACCAGTTTTTATGCTTAACTGTTCATTTTATTCTCTAATTAATTATGGCATAGCATCACCCCAATCCGCAACCTCAAAATTTGCTCTTTACTCCTACAGTGGGAAAAACACCCCATTCTCATTTTCTACGAAGAAGCGAAACCCCAAGGTTTTAGCCAAACTTTTCTCGATTCTCTCACTCGCTTCGACGCTAAAATCTACGTTATTACCGACTCACCCCATCCCACCATTCCCACTTTTTCACCCCAAGAGCCCCACCTGATTCAAACTATTATTAATTGGTTGCAACGCACTGTTTTAGAAACCTAACCTATAAAGTCAACCCACCCCAACTACCGCTAAATCAACTTACAATTAACTAAACCTATCAATAAAAATATCGGGAGTAAGAATTTCTACGGCTTGAAAAGGGTTTAAGACCAACAAATCCAAATCACCTGTAACAATTACATTGGCATTACCACTAACAGCCAACTCTAAAAACTTATTATCTTTTTCATCTCGACAAACGGCAATTTTTTCTGTAATAGAGACTAACTCGGACGCGCTGATAAATTTAAGCAAAAATACCTGCCTGTCTTCTAAAGAAAGATACTTATTAAACTTTTTCCGATTCAAAACTTGCTCTAATTCATTTAAAGTTGCTTCAGAATATAAAATCATTCCTTGATTTTCTGCTAATTCAATCGCCCGAAATGGGACTGAATTCTTAAACAGTAAAGCACTGATTAAAACATTCGTATCTACGACAAATCTATTCGTCATTATCATCTGCTAAAATTTGTTGTAAAATCTCTGGCGTTAAGCCTCGCTGTTGTGCTTTGTCAGAAATTTCTGCCATAACTTCAGTTAAACTTTTATTGTGTAAATTCCCTCTCAAAAACAATTTAACAATGTAGCTCAACTGTTTCTGAGTCTCAGAAGTAGCCCCTTCAAACGCCGTCTTAATATCTTCATCAACTTGAATCGTAATGCTTGGCATAGTTCTTATTAATCCTTTGAATATATGCTGTCATTAATTATGGCATAGTGACACCGCAACCCTCAAGCTCAAAATCTACAGAAGGCACAAATGGGGCAACCACTTCTGGATTGCCCCTACTGGCGTCACAATCTACTCTTCACTCCTAGACTGGGAAAAATACCCCCTTCTCCTCTAAAAATCCCTCAATTGAGCCGTTTGAACAACAACTCGGCGTTATTCTCTCTAGTGTTAATCCGTAGGGTGCGTCGCTGCGAGATTTTGGATATAACTTGCAGATTATAGATGGCGACGCACCCTACTTGCAATCTGCGCGATCGATGTGCTACCATTGGTAGTATTAAAAGTAGCATAAATACTGTCTATGAAAGTATCTATCTCTTTGCCAGATGAGTTAGTGCGTTACATTGACCAGCGTGTAGAAAATCGCAGTCGGTTAGTTGAGCTTTTATTGCAAGCATGGCGAAAACAACAAGAACAGCAGGCAATGGTAGAAGCTTGTTTATTGTTGGATGAATTGAGCGATGAATTAAGCGATGAGGATGAAGCATGGCAGCAAGCAGCGATTACCGACTGGGAAGCATCTGGATCGTGAATTTCGATCCCTCAGTCGGTACAGAAATCCGCAAGAGTCGATCGGCGGTAATTATTTCAGGAACTGCTTTTAATGAAGGCAGGCGGTACACTGAGAGATTAGGTTAACTCCGCATCTAGTTTGCTTTGCAGCGCATCCATTCTAGGAGTAACCCATCTTTCATGCCAATAAGTTACTAAGTCTTTTTGTGTAAATTCTCGCCACACGACAGAATTTGTCTCTCCTAATAAATATTCATTCCAATTTTCTGCTAGTGGACAACGATAGTATGCTCTCTGCCAACCAATACTTACCATATCTTCTGATAATCCAAGTTCTCGTAGTCCCCTTTTTAAAATACGCATTTTCCAATTTGGTCCCTTTCCAAATTTGTATGTTTCAAAAATTTCCGGTGGTACAACTTGCTTAATTAGTTCCCAACTTCCATTTGCTGTTATATGAAGATGACTTTGACCTTTAGTATAATCAACAAATTCCCAGTTAATCAAACGATTATAGATTGCTGATTTCCCAAAGGCTCCTAACGTATCAATATAAACAAGATCAGATTTTTTGTTTTCTCCTGTAATAAGAGAAGATTTATTCTTATATTTTCTATAAAACTCTTGACGAACTGTTGGAAACATTACAGTAAGGGCAACTAATTTCGAGGCAAGCACTCGATTGTATGGAGGGATGGCTCCTAAAATATAGGCTGTCATACAGTTATACAGTCGTTTCAATTTCTGATTCTTTGTCCAATCAATAGAATTTTCATCTCGTACCCCCAAACCAATTACAGGGTCACAAAGTCCAATAATCCCGATCAATTTATCATTTTGGCTATCAAAAACAAAATATCGGATTCGTCTACCATAACCATTTGTAACGGGTATCGACCAGTGAGATATAGCATACGCCCATAATCTTTGATGTTCTGCTATGGGTTCAACAAGAACAAGATATGGATCTATTTTAGATATATTAATATCTGAAGGTTCTGCCAAATACTTCTGAACTTTTTCTTTATATTCTTGGCCCTTTAAGTTTGTTTGTTCAGAGAGTTTTCTTTGGACTTCTCTAAAATCATTAAAATCATTTACAATGATTTTTTGATTGTCTCTATCCCAAAAAACTCCATAATCTTCTAGGTTTTGGATAATCTGTTCTTTAATCAGGAGTTTCTGATCAATTGTACAAAAATCATTATTTTCCATTAATTAAATTTAGATTCTCTATAAACTTTTGATTCTACGAGCTTTTCAAATTCAGTTACTCGTACAGGGAGGGCGAAAGCTTGATCGGATGAAACCATGTAGAGATTACCTGCAATTGTCTCGCGCTGAATAAAGTTCGATATCACCCCATCATAATTGATATTAGACTTTACCAGTGCCTTAATATCGTCAGAATTTCCCATATGAAAAGCAAAGAAATTTTCTGCTTGGGTTCTAATTTCATCAGAAATAGCGGATGGGCGTTGTGTTACAGCCACTAATCCCAGCCCAAATTTGCGTCCTTCCTTTGCAACTCTAACAAATGGATTGGCATTACTCTTAACGAATTCCTGAGATAAAACATTTTGGGCTTCTTCTACAAATACAACGGCATTGACAACTTCTTCTGGTTGATCTGAAGTGAATTTTTCCTTGTTGCTTTCAAACAATTTCCGAACCAGAATAGTTGAAATAATGCTGGCATCCATGTTGTCTTTTAGGGATAGGTCAATGATAACAGTCTTTCCTTGCTTCAAATATTTGAATACATCTTCTATGAGATTTGATCCTCCAGAATGTAAATTACCTTCATCAATTAAATGACGAATCCTTTTCCGAATCGCCATAATCGTTTTTCGGGCAGAAACATCTTCTTTAGCTTTGCCACTTGAGTCTTTCTTCTGTTCGCCAAAGAAATCAGAAAAGTCTCGATAAAGATTGCTTGGAGTTTGAACATAGTTATCAATATTTTCAATAAAGTTAGATACACCATCTTCATCAAGGTATAGAAGAAAGGCTTTCATTACTTCAGAGAAACCACCACCAAAATTCAATATGTCTCCTACTGCTAAGTGTCTGTGCATATTGAGCGTAACTTTGCCACCGGAAATAAATTGATTCTGTTTTTGATAAGTTTCTGGTAACTTTTTGTCGGTATACACGACAACATTATCGCGAATTGAGCTTTCATTGATATCTCCCAATCCGTATGTAGCTGTACCACGCAAAAAATATTCGCCGTTCAAATCAAAAATCAACTTTCCATAGGAATTATCACGAGTCATATGGTAAAGCAGTACCTTAACAAGATTAGTTTTGCCAAAGCCTGATTGAGCAAATACCATCGTGCGTTTGTTACGCAATTTATCAATTTGGAAAAGAATAGGCCCCTTGTCCTTAAAAATAGTTTCTCCTACACAAAGATATCCAATTTCAGCACCATTTTCATTGGTTTTATTGAGAATTGACTCTATTTCGCGTTTGTTTAGATGTCTTGCAATGTAAGAAACTGTGGGGAGTTTCCTAACAGCCGTTGTAAAGTCAATGGTAGAGCCACTATCTTTAAATGTTCCTAGAATCCGAACTTTGTAGGTGTAACTGAACATTTTCTGTTTGTCTCGCTCTGAAAGTTCTCTTTCTGCAATTCGAGCATAATGCACTGCTATTAATGTTTTATCCTGTGATTTAAAGATAGGATCTTCATCATAAATTTCTGCTTCGACCCTAGCAAGATACTTTGTATTTCCTTCATCTTTGGGTGTCAGAACAATAAAGTCGCCAGTTTGTGGACTAGCTTTAGCATCCTCATAGGATGAGTATATCAATAGGGCATCTTCAGTTGTTTTCTGCCCATATAAAACGCCAAAATCTGCTTTTCCCATAGTGTTCGCTCCTAAAATCTGTCGTGTGTGTCTAAAAATAGATTTTCAATATCGACGTTATCCATTCTCTGATCCTTATAAAGAGAGTATTTAAGGCGAGCAATTATCTCATCTTTAAAATTTCTTTTCAAGGATATGAAATTATGTACTTCACATAATGGGTAAGGATAGCCAAGAATATAGTGTTCTTGTGTAAGCCGAGTTAGCTCCTTAAATATTAACTCAAGTTCTTCCCTACATCTTTCATAGGAGCCTGTTCGGATTTGTGGAATAGCATCAAAAATGTTGACATCAGCTATAAGCCAGTCATAGTTTTGGAGCTTTTCTACATAATCTAATCTCGCTGCCATAAATAGCCCAAATCCTCTCCCTCCACTAATTGATTTTTTAATAAACATATCACCCTGATATGCTGCTTTAAGAACAACTTCTGGAATTTCAAACCAGCAGCATAGTTTTTGGCGTTTTGACTCTATTTCTACAAAAGGATAATCATGCTTAAGCTGATCTTGTAGATAATTATCAATCTGTCTGAATGTATAAGCTAGTTCCATTTTAACTGGAGATTGCTTAGTCACAGACACTATCTTTATCTGTTTTTTATGAGCATATTCTCCCAAATTTACTAAGTATTTCTGCTTTATTTGGAGAGGACGTAATGTACCATCTCTTAAAATAAAATCGCCAGCTTTTGTTTCTGGGCGATCAATCACCTCTAAAATCAGTGCAATCTCTAGGACTTCCTGACAAAATCCGAGCAGAGTTGATAAATTTGTACAAATTTGTTCTTTTTTATAGGGGAAAACAATTTCTGGTGAATCATTCAGAAATTTGAATAGATATTTTATTGGGTCTAAGGTTAAAAATTCATCGTAAATATCATTTAAATGATTCTGATGCGTGATTAAAATATTCTGTGGATAGTATGCCTGTCCAAGTAAAACTGGATCGTCTAATGAATTCATTCTAACTTGCTGGCCTCGATGAAAGCAAACGTAACCAGCAGCATAAATTGCTATGGCTAGACCATTATAAAATTGCTCACTGTTGTAACTGCCATCTATCGCGTAGAACCTCCTATCGCTATCATCAATTTTGTCAAACTGAATAATTTCAAATATTTGAGGCGTTTCTATATTTTCTTCATGTCCAATCACGGGAATGCCGTGATTTTTATTACTTCTGTTATTGATGTGCTTAGCAACTAGCTCGATAGCACTATCCGGTATCTGTTTTCCTGCCATATTTTACTTTTCTTAGTAGTTTTATACCCAAAGAAAATCTATTGTAACAGTCGCCACCCGGACATTCACGCGATCGCTCTGCAATTTCAGCCCTGCCATCTTAGCACAAGATAGGTTGTTTGTCAACTCTTCTGGTTTCGATTTCAAAAGGTCAAGAGCCTGGAGCAGTTGTTTGCGATCGTCCTTTTTGTGCATTCCCGCAAACGAGTTAGCACCAAAAAACTCTGTAAACACAGTAATTTCAGCCCAGTGATACTACTCATTCTCACGAAATTTTGAAGGGGTAAAAAGTTAAGCTTTTAAGCTTAACTTTTTACTCACTAATATCTAAGCAACCTCTACAAACACACCGCTTCGAGCAAACTCCTCTTCTTCAGGACTAAAGACGGGAGCTCGATCGACAAGATCAGGGTCAAAGTAATATGTCTCTTGTAGGAATTGTCCGGTGACGATCGCCTCCTCCAACTCCTTGATATAATCTTGGGCAACTAAGCAGGCCTCCTTGATGCCTTCCTCATCCCGCTTATCCAACAGTTTTTGCAATGTTGCTCTCACTCCTGTCAGTCGTGCCGATGGCTTGAGCATACCGTAGAGGCGATACATTCGATCGGTCGCAATGCTAATGTGTTTGAGGGCTTTGGCTCGTGCTAGCTCAGAGTCAATGCTGGGCCAATAACGAGTGGTATAGAATGCTTTCTCATCCTTGTGATACCACTCCTCCGATCGCGCAATCGATGAAGAGACAGTATTGTGCAACTTCCAGAAGAATAAGCGCAGGGAAGCGCCATCTACTACAGTGGACAGCTTGGCCTCCATTGATACCTCAAAGTTATTCAGAAGCGGGTCGCGCCCAAGCACAAGGTACTCTACAGGGTACATTTCCACCTCCTTATTCTGCACGACATAGGCGTTGAGGTGGTGGCGGCAGTAGGGGCAGGGATACATAGTGGCAAACAGCTTGAAAAAGTCCTTAAAGAAGGCCACCAGAGTTGTTTGCTGTTGGGGGGTCTTGGTAGAGACGATTTCAGCCGTAGTGTGGAAGAAACGCCACACCGCAGGGCCAATATAGTAAGGGAAGCTGACGCGCATTTGTGAATTCTTGATTTCACTGCGATCGATATACACATCGATAAACGACACATATTGCGAAAGTTCGCCAGACTCGCGCCCAAACTCCATGCGTTCGCGCCGTTTCTGTACGCCATTTAGGTAGTTGTGCGTCAAGCGCCATGCTTGTTTAAGCATCAGCTTCTGTTTTGGAGCGCATTTGGGAAAGCTTTCTACAACATCCGCCCCATAGCGCCCAAATTCCCCTGACGTTTTAGTGGCTTCGTACCACTGGTTTAAAGCCGCTTCGTCAGCCACCGTGTTCAAGGGGATATCTGCTGCTGTGCTGACGCTGAAGGCAGCCAGCAACTTCGGCGTAAAGTCTTCATACCAATAGGCCACTGGCATCATCGCACCATCTATTGCCTCTGAGGCATCCGAGACGATGACGCGGTTCCACTTCTTCAGGTACTCTTTGGGATTTCCCTCGGATTGGGCTGGTGGCGGTGCCATTTCCTCACTCAGCTCCATTTTTCGCAGTCGGTTGAGTTCGTTGATGGCAAGCACGCCCTCGGCGATGTCGCGCAAGTTGAGACTCTTCTTTTTGATGGTGATTGCAAACTCGACTCCGGCGGCAAACTTCTCCTTGGCGCTGGCAGATTTACCCCGCGCTTCCAACATGGCTTTTTGTTCTGCCAACATTTCTGGAGTTTTTTCGATCGCCTTCCAGTTCTTGATCCGAGCCTCTAGTCTGGCATATTCATCTTCGATCGATTTAACTACTGCATCCAGTAGAGGGTTACACGCAGACTCTACGATACCTAATCCTTTATAAAGGGCGATCGAAATCCTGACAAATTGCACAAAATCAACGATTCTGTATGGCAAGTTTCTGACGCGCAGGTGAGTCTCGTGGTTGGCGGAAAAACTCTCGCGGAAGCAGCGGTAGGCTGCTCCCTGGATCAGACGAAACAAACCTATCTGCATCTGCAAGCGGGACGTACCCCGCTTCTCCTCAGTTTGTGGGTGTTGAGCGAGTAGTTCTTTTAGCCGCGCTATTTCTGGATCGCTATCGGTGGTTGCTTCTTGTAGATTAGGTTCAATAGTGGCAGAAGCAGCCTCGTTGATAGCAGTTGCTGTACTGGCGATCGCCGCCGCTGTACTATCAGAAATCTCGGTTGTCTGTGTACTGACAATCGGAACGGGCGAGTCTTGATATCCGGTTTTTATCTGTGACTCATCCGGTATCAGTTTACAGAATTCCTCAAAGTCAATGGAGGCATCGCCATCATGGTCTACCTCTTTGATGATCTCATCCAGCTCTTGCTCTGTCAGCCCAAACTGGCTCATCACACCCTGCATCTCGTCTTTAGTGATTTGACCGCTGCCATCTTCATCAAATACACTAAATGACAGTTTGAGACGACTCTGGCGATCGCCTTGCTGGGACACCATCAGCATTTTGAATTCCTCAAAATCGATACTGCCCGACAAGTCTACGTCCACTTCCTTGATCGTGTCGCGCAACTCGGTTTCGTTAGGACTCTGCCCTAGCGATCGCATCACTTGACCCAGTTCTTCTGATGAGATACCACCGCTCCCGTCCGCGTCAAATACTTTGAACGCTTCCCATAACTTTGCCACCTCTTCTTCTGTCATGGCTTTTTTTTCAATATCCACAGATGTCATCACTAAATCCTCCCTGAGTTTTTAATTTTCTGTCTATTGATTGTGACCAATATACTTTAATTCCTCAAGACCTACGCAACTGTCACAAACGATCGCATAACTCTGCATAATTGCCAGCCCCGTAGCAATGGTTGGGCGTTTTAGTTGTTGAATTAAAAATTGGCAAGCCAACAGTTTCCCCCTTCCCCTTCTCCTCTAAAAATCCCTCAATTGAGCCGTTTGAACAACAACATCTTTCGTCACAGAACCCCGCCGCAATTTCAGCTTCAAACTTTGACCGATTTGGCTATTTTCCACCAGATTTTGCAACTGTTCCGCCGTCGTGACAAATTCGCCGTCAATTTGCACGATCGCATCTCCCTTGCGAATCCCCGCTTTCTCCGCAGGCGTATTTGGCACAACTCGCATCACTAACACCCCTCTCACTTCCGGTATCATCAAAGGAGCATTCGGATCGGCATTATTCTCTCTAGCAATTTCTGGAGTCAAATCAATCATTTGAATTCCTAAAAATGGGTGACTGACTTGTTCTCCCCGTGCTAACTGTGCGTAAATAGCTTTGGCTTTGTTGATGGGAATTGCAAAGCCAATACCCATTGCATCGGCTCGAATCGCTGTGTTAATTCCAATCACTTCTCCTGAACCGTTTAACAGCGGGCCGCCGGAATTGCCGGGATTGATGGCGGCGTCTGTTTGAATGAAATCGAGGCGTTTGCAACAGCCAAATCTGTCACCTCATCCGTACCTAACACTTCTCCCGGAAAAACGCTCCCGTCATTTAAGGTGACAGTCACTCGATCGGCTTGATCCACTACGTGAGCGTTGGTTAACACAGTCCCGCTTTTGTCGATGACGAAGCCGGAACCTTGACCCCGCAAGCGTTCTTGTCTGGGGCTTTGGATAGGGAATTCGTCTCCAAAAAATCTCCGAAATAACGGGTCTTCCATTACTGGATCGAAGTTGCGACTGACGGTGCGCTCGGTATCAATTCGGACAACTGCTGGTCCGACGCGATCGACTGCTAGTGTCACAAAACTATTGTTGCTAGCAGTCGCCGATAATTCAGATCCCCTGAGTGCCAACTTTTGGGGATTTTGGACAGTCGCTGATGCTGATGCTGGGCTGATTGTCCAAGCATTTAGGGCGATCGCAATTGCTAAAAATATGTTTAACAGCGAAGCCACCATTTGGGGTGCGGGGCGAAAAAACTTGAATATTTCCATAGCGTGAATTTTATGCTAGCTGAGTTAGTTTGGTGCAGGAGTTCTGGTGCTGAGTCAATCTGCTACTAGAAACTCCCACATATATTTTGCCAAATTGTCAGCCCCTTCGGAGCAACCTTTGCTTCGATGCGTGGGTTAGAATACACTAAGTCAGTAATACCAATTTAATGTGAAGTTGCATATATCCCGATCCCCCTCGCATCCCCCTTAAAAAGGGGGACTTTGAATTCTTGCTCCCCCTTTTTAAGGGGGCTGGGGGGATCAAATTCTATGCACCCTCATGAAAAATTGGTATAACCCTGCACAAACTCAAGATATTCTGAATTCTAACTATTAAATTTTACCCCGATGATCATATCTGATACTTCTGCTGACAAATCTTTGCCCTCAAATTCCCACCATCATCATGATGACTCTGCTCACCCTCACCATCACGATGAAGAATCCATGCGACGGCTGGTGAATCGCTTGTCTCGGATTGAGGGACACGTTCGCGGCATTAAAACTATGGTACAGGAAAATCGTCCCTGTCCTGAAGTTTTAGTACAAGTTGCTGCGGTTCGAGGAGCTCTCGATCGCGTTGCGAGAATCATTCTTGACGAACATTTAACTCAATGTATTGGTAGAGCTGCTAAGGAAGGTAATATTGATACGGAAATTGAAGAGTTGAAAGCTGCTTTGGATCGGTTTTTGCCTTAGATGCAGACAATTTCAAGATCGAACAACTAAAAAACAGCAAAACCTGCAAGCTGTACCTAGGGCGCAATTCATTGCGCGTAAAACTTGCTACCAAATATCAGCCCTATTTTGACTTTTTAGATTGATATTCAAGGGAGGGGGGTAGGCAAAGAAAGGCACTACCCCTACACAATCATCGTTTTCTTGACAATGAAACAGCCAGCCCTTGACAGCCCAGGGCTGTTTCATTCTGCTGACAAATCATCATTTTGTAGGGGTAGTGCCCCCGTGCCTACCCTCTTCTTCCACGATTTTGTATGTGTTTGGTGAGATGGGGGCAGCCACGGGGGGCTGCCCCTACAAGAGAATGAAACAGCCCTGCTTGACAGCCTTTTTGGGAGATGTCTATTAGTGGTGAATTTAGACTTTGGTCAGTTTCGTTTTTAATTGGTATCGTACCGTCGCGTAAACGGCTTTATAAGAAGCCTGAATATTATATTCCTGCTGCAACCAATCTTGAATTTCTCCATAACTTTTGAAGCCTTTATGGGGATCGCTGAGGCGCACTGCTAAGCTAGCGCGGGCCAAAGGAGGAATTGCTGGCTTGCGGCCTCCGCTGTGCTTTGTTTCTAGGAGTCCTTCGAGTCCATCAGAACGGTATTTTCTGAGCCACCGCTGCACGGTAATTCGGTTGACACCGATGGTGAGTGCCAATTCTTTCACTGTTTTAACTTGACAAATTTTAAACAAGTACAATGCTTGGATTTTTTGAAATCCACTTGCCGTTTTTTGTTCGGTTAATAAGCTTTTCAATTGTTCAATTGTCTCTGTGATGCTAAGTTTACATACTCCAGCCATACCAATTACCTCATGGGGATACGCGGTCTGTAATAGCTTTGCTTGACAAGGGAACAGAATCTGTTCCGAGGCTACTGATAACCTTGGACTTGCAGCTTAGCAATATACAACCGATTTACTTGAACTTTTGATGGGTAAAAATCCCATCAATCTGACTAACGTTTGATTTTTTTCTAAAAAAATAGCGATTCTTTTTGTTTATTAAAGCACCCTCATTAAGTTTTTTGTACTATACACAATCCCTGTTTTTTCTTACTATTAATTTCTTTTTACTAATTTATCTGTGGCCGTGTGTCATTAGCAACCAGCAGATAAATAAGATTTATCAGTACAGATGCTGTCGATCGCGCTTCTCGATTAACCTGCAATGGCGATCGCACTTTTGTAGAGAATTGACAAGACTCTGACAAGTGCATTCTGTTCTTCCCTTTTGGAGAAATGCTTAGATTTCAGCAGTCTCATGATTTGACTAAGGTAGCGCTTAGTCAATGTGGTACCGACAAACTGCGATCGGCAAATATCGATGAAACTACTTTGTCGATCGCTACTTGAGTAAAACACGTAGAAGGTGTAGTTGTCAATTCCTTAGAGGTACATTACCACTATGTCCTATTTTTCGTAAAATACTGTGATCGAAAAAGCTGTATTTATGTGATATTGCCCATAGTTGTTAGTGATCTTTGTCACATTAATAATCAGTAAAATCAACAATGTAGAAAAAAATCCCACTGATTTTGGAAACTTTTCATCCATAAACACAATATTTTTACGATCGCAAAGGCTGCAAAGTAATCGGAGTTATTGTTGTTTTTCCAGACCGTGTAAGTGTTATAATCATCAACAAGAGTGACTAAAAAATAGAATATGAAATTTTCAAAAGCTGTAAATAAGCTCTAAAAATCATTATTTTAGGAAAGACTCTAGTAACTATAGATTTCCACTTGCCTCAATACAAGTTATTTTAGATTTAATATTTCGGATTTTGGACGGTTAACAATGAAACTCAGCAGAATAGTCATTGCTGCAACAGTGCTAAGCGCTCTAGCCCCTCTAGCCCCTGCATC
Source organism: Oscillatoriales cyanobacterium (assembly GCA_004292745.1). Lineage (GTDB taxonomy): Bacteria > Cyanobacteriota > Cyanobacteriia > Cyanobacteriales > Microcoleaceae > Microcoleus > Microcoleus anatoxicus. The sequence goes on from RDXH01000080.1 coordinate 16,441, forward strand.
GGCCGAAAACATACAACACACCCAACAACTACTAGCCACCCGACAGTGCCCCAACTGCGACCTAAACGGTGCTGGCTTAGTCTTAGCCAACTTAACAGGAGCCAATCTCCAAGGTGCAGACCTCAGAGGAGCCAACCTCAGCAGAGCCAACCTGTCTGGGGCAGACCTCAGCGGAGCCAACCTCAGCGGCACCAGTCTGTTTGGCGTTAACCTAACTGGGGCCAACCTCAGCGGAGCCAACCTCAACGGTGCTGACTTAAGAAGTGCCTACCTCAGCAACGCCAATTTGCTCAACACTAATTTAACCAGCACCCAACTGCTAGGAGTTCGAGGAATGCCAACTAACATTGGTACTGCTGAAGACTTCTACAAACTCGGAGTAATCGAGGCCCAAGCTGGAAACTACAGAAACGCCGTAGATTATTACAACCAAGCCCTCAATCTCAAACCGGACTTAGCCTCGGTTTATTTTGCTCGGAGTATGTCTCGTGCCGACTTAGGAGACTTCGCCGGTGCCACTCAAGACGCAGGAATAGCTAACAAACTTTTTGCCACGCAAGGGAATTCCCAAGGTCAGGAATTGTCCAAGCAGCTAGCCGAAGCAATTGTAGCGCGCCAAAAGCCAACAGAACCCCGCACAGCGGGCGGTGGCGACTTTATGAGTCTTCTGGGTTCCGTCAGTTCTTTCCTACTGCAAGTGCTGTTTTAATTGATATCAAATCCGTTAGTATCGGAATCGTGACTTCGAGTTAACTGTTAACTGTTAACGGTTAACGGTTAACTGTTAACTAATGGATAGGAATTTCAATCCAGAATTCTGTACCTTTACCGGGAATAGAAATGCACTTCAGTACCCCTTTATGCTTCTCAACTACAATTTGGTAACTAATAGAAAGTCCTAAACCTGTGCCGCGACCAACTGGTTTAGTAGTAAAAAACGGATTAAAGATGTGAGAAATTAACTCTTTCGGGATACCGTGACCGTTGTCTGCAATGCAAATTCTTACTGTTTTTTCATCTATTAATTGAGTGCGAATCCGAATGCAAGGATTGGGAACATCGGGAATTAAAGTCTGATTGGTTACATTTAAATTTTCCGCATCGACCGATAAGTTTTGGGAGCTGAAGTTGATAGCTCCTGCACTGGGTGCTAAGCCTGGTAAACTTGTAATTCGTTCTATCTTTCGGGTTTCTATCGCGTCAACCGCATTGCCGAGGAGATTCATAAACACTTGATTCAAGGAGCTAACATAGCAATCCACTCGTGGCAAATTATCGTATTCTTTAATGATTTCTATGGCTGCTCGATCGGAGGTGGCTTTGATGCGGTGCTGCAAAATCAACAGCGTACTCTCGATGCCCTCGTGAATGTCAACGCAATCTTTCTCTGCCCGATCGAGTCTAGAAAAATTCCGTAAAGATACAACTAATTGACGGATGCGTTCGACTCCCACTTTCATAGAGTCCAAAATTTTCGGCAAATCTTCGGTAAGAAAATCTACCTCGATCGCTTCTTCGCACTCTGTAATTTCTGGGTTAGGATTGGGAGTGTGCTGGCGATAAAGTTCCACCAAGCAGAGCAAATCTTTGCTGTATTCGTTGGCGTGGGAGAGATTACCGTAGATAAAGTTAACGGGGTTATTGATTTCGTGGGCGACGCCAGCCACCAGTTGTCCGAGGCTGGACATTTTCTCAGTTTGAATTAATTGAGCTTGGGTATTTTGGAGTTGGGCGAGAGCTTGAGCTAGCTGTTCGGCTTTTGCTTGATCCGCGGAGGCTGCATTCAAACTTTCTTGATAAAGTTCTGCTTGGTGAAGGGCGATCGCAGCTTGATCTGCCAAATGTTGCAGCAATTCCTGTTCTGCTGTTTGCCAAACTCTGGGCGCGGAACACTCATGGACAATTAGCAATCCCCAAAATTGGCTATCTTGACCGATCGGCACTATTAAATTTGCCCTCACCTCCAAACTTGCCAAAAAATCGCGGTGACAGGGAGTTAAATCCGAATTATCAATGTCATTAATCACCCGCACCTTTCCTTTCCTGTAAAAACAGGATGAACCTTCGGGAAAGCATTCTTCTGGAGATTTCAAACCCAAAATTGACCGCCACTCACCGCGAACATCTTCAACAACTACCTCTCCCTGTTCGTCGTCTGCAAATTGGTAAATTACTGTGCGATCGGTATCTAGCAAAACTCTTACTTCTCGGACAATAGTTTGCAGTATAGTTTTTAAGTCCAAGGTGCTGCGGATTTGGTCTCTGACTCGCGTCAATACTTTGGCAAAGTCCAAGGATTTTTGCAATTGAGCGGTACGTTCTTGAACTTGACGCTCTAGGTTGGCATTCATCGCCTGCACTTCTTGATGCAAATTATAATGCTTAACTGCTGAACTAAATTGGTTCGCAATCGCTAAACATTGTTCAATTTCGTGCCATTCCCACTGAGGAGACTGACCTTTTTTTATTTCTCGCCACAGTTCAAAGGATTGTCTGGGAAGCTCTTGTTTAGCGCTGGTATCAAAGCGTCCAGCCCACAATTTTTCGGTATCAATTTCCTTACGAAAAATTGTCAAACACCCGATTAATTGCTGTTGGTAGTGGAGGGGAATTACCAGCAAACCTCGAATTTGAGTAGTTTGGAAAGCCGGAGATAAAACTCTAAAGAGAGGTTCTTTATATAAGTCTGTAATTATCCAAATTGGGAATTGGGAGTCAGTACCCACCATATTTGAAATATTGGCAATTGCCAATGGGGAAACCTTGGGAGTCTGTTGATGATTGTTCAATCCTGTGGTTAGCCATTTTGGCCACAGAGGATGGGTTTCGATCGCACTTGTGGCATTTTCCCACTCTGGAAGTATGGGTTGTTCTCCTACGGCGAACACTTCAAAGGCCGAATCGGCGGCATCAGTAGTAGAAGCGACTGTGGAAACTCTATCGCTGGTGGGAACTGGAAATTCCCCATCGATTTTGGGAGTTGATAACTTTTCTGGGATGATTTTCGGGGCGCTGATGTAGAGTCTGCCACTACAGCCCTCCATGGCGGTGACAGTAGCTTCTAAAGCCTGCTGCAATTGAATGTTGGCTTGACCGTACAATAGGGTGGCGATGCGGCTGACTGTGGCTTCCAGGGCTGTTTGAGAGCGAGTTTGCTGGAGCAGGATGGCATGAGCGATCGCGATCGACAATTGATCTACTACCAACTGAACTACTTCCAAATCAGTTTGGTAAATATTGCGGGAAGCGGAGTGGTGAGATACCAAAAGTCCCCACAATTCGATGTGAGTTTGGCTACTTTTGTCTGGATCGTATCTCGTCAAGCACTCCGGCGAATCGCAGATGTCTGTTTTGCTGTTTGCTGGGGCGGTGCGGCGGTGCAAAATGGGCACGACTAGGGAAGATAGGACTCCCATTGCCATCAGATAAGCTCTGTGACAAGGATCGAGCGATCTGTAATATATCTCCTCACTAGCTAAAGGTTCACCTGTTTGGGGCGCATCCAGGGGACTTAAGGCGATCGTGGCTGACTTGACATCTACTATTGTCCGCTGGCGTTGACGGACATACATCTGGCGGGCTTGGGGGGGAATGTCGTCGGCTGGAAAGTTTAATCCTTTTAAAGAAGGAAGACGGTTGCGATCGATTGATTCGGCAACAACTTCTCCGCTACCATCTGGACTAAACCGATAAATCATAATCCGGTCTGTTTTCAGAAAAGACCGCACTTCTTCTACAGTACAACTTAAAATATCTTCTAATTCTAAAGATTGGCGGATACGTTCAGTTATGCGACGTACCAAGACTTCTCGGTCTAGTTGATGATTGATTTTTTCGGGTTCTTCTGTCAATTTCATAAATCTCCTTTTTCGGCAATGTAATGTAATATTTATCAGAATTTTTTACTGTAGACGGGGATGTCCCGATATCAAAAGTCGGATTCAGACTTAATATTTTGTAGATTTTTGGAGCGATCGCAGCTCGAACTAAACGATCCCTTGGACTCCTGATTATTATTTTAACGATCCGATCAATTTCTCGCAATCTTAAAATTTTGTTACATTAATTAACAATCTTTATAATTTCTTATTATTATTGATATATAACGGTTCTCGAAAAAGTGAGGTATGCCCTATGCCCTATGCCCTATGCCCTATGCCCGACAGTACCCCATTTTTCTGAGAAAGGCTATATAACTTTATGTATCGACAATTCACTTAAAAATTAGAGTTTTTCGCAGTTAGCAAGGCTTTCAGAGATATCGCGCCGCACCCTCATCAAAATTTTACCCAAATGATTTTGCCCAGTTTGGTCGCAACCGCAGCCCCAATAGTAATCTGTTGGTGAATTTTCGACAATCAGGCGATCGCCTGTGTTGAGGAGAATCTGTTGAATATCTGTATGGGTGAGAAACTTAGTTTTAACCGCCTCCCACATAACTGAAATTTTTACCGCTTCCCAATCAGCACGAAGGCGATGGTTGGGATCGCGACCCAAGTTAGCAGCTTCTTGAGGAGTAGGTACGGCTCGAATCGCAGCCACCAACCTTTCATCAGCACTGGTGACAAATTTTTGAGCTTGATAGTAGTGTTCCACAGTCAACCATTTTTGACCATCGATGCAAATGTCATGGAGTGAAAAGTTAGAAAAGCAGCCGTAAGGCTCATCTACTTTATAAAAATAAATTGTCATTCGATTTTAGATTTTAGATTTTAGACAATTCAGCATGAAAAATCAAGAGTGAGAACTTCAGAATATTTCCCTCTTCCTTCTTCCCTCTTCCTTCTTCCCTCTTCCCTCTTCCCTCTTCCCTCTTCCCTCTTCATTCTTCTCTCCCCCTTCTTCTCTCCCCCTTCTTCCCTCCCCCCTTGGGGGGGGTAGGGGGGGGTTCTTCTTCCTTCTTCCTTCTTCCTTCTTCCTGAAGCGTTCCCTGAGCGTAGTCGAAGGGCCTTCTTCCTTCTTCCTGAAGCGTTCCCTGAGCGTAGTCGAAGGGCCTTCTTCCTGGCATCAGCTTTTTAATAGCGCGGTGAGCGATATCGGCATAACACACTTCGCCGCACAAAATTTTGCTCATTACCTGACTAGCTCTAGGGGATTTAACCCCAGCTCTGTAAGCAGCACCAGTAAACTGATAGAATGCCGCAGCCAAACGACTAGCCCAAAGCATATCGCTTCCCCATTCTTCGCTAATAATTTGAGTATACTTTTCCAGAGCGTCGCCCACACCTCCAAGAGCTCGATCGATCGCCTCAGCCGCCTTAAATCCGCTAAAAATAGCAGGTCGAATCCCCTCGCCGGACAGGGGATCGGTGAGACTAGCTGCTTCTCCTACTAACAGTGCATTTTGGGAGTGTAATTGGCGATCGCCATCCCATAGACAGATCGGATATTCGCGGATGTCGCTGACAATCACATCCGCACCGCAGTGACTTGCGTAATCAGCCAACATATTTTTGATATTTTTTGGTCGATCGCCCCGCATAGCAGCAATACTCAAAGAGTAGCCATCAGCCTTGGGTAAACTCCAGATAAAACCTTTTTTAATCGTGCCAAAATCAAAATTGAGAACATCACCTGTGATTGCAGAAGTTTCCAAACTTGCACTCACATAGAGTTTTGGTTCTTTCAAACCCAACCACTTAGCCATGGGACCACCAGCACCGTCAGCACCAATTAAATAGCGAGCATAAACCGGTTCAGTGGTAGTTTTAACTAACCAAACAGAGTTGGTAAACTCAATTCCTATGACTTCAGTAGCATCTCTAACTTCCGCACCAATCTTTTGAGCTTGTTTGAGTAAAAATTCATCAAATACATCCCGCTGCACCATCCACATGGGCGACTCTAGATCCACTTCCACCGCGTCTGCCATTTTCCAGGTGTAGCTAATTTTAGTAGCTTTCATAGAAATAGCTGGTGTCAGGTCAAAATCTAGCCATTGGGCGATCGCCGGAGAAACACCTCCGCCACAGGGTTTATGGCGGGGTAAAGACATCTTTTCTAGTACCAAAACAGAACGACCCAGCTTGGACAAGTGATAAGCTGCTGTGCTACCTGCTGGTCCCGAACCGACAATAATACAATCAAAGATTTTAGTCATTAGCAATTAGTCATTAGTCAAAAGTCATCAGTCAGTTGCTAATTGTTAGTTAACTGACCAATGACTTTTGACTGTTGTTATACTTTCACGATATCTTTCTCTTTCGCAGCCAGAACTTCTTCGATTTTGGCAATGTACTTATCGGTCAGCTTTTGAACTTTATCTTGCAAGTCGCGGGATTCATCTTTAGAAATCTCGCTGCTTTTTTCTTGCTTGCGAACTGAGTCTACGGCATCACGGCGGACATTCCGAATAGCAACTTTGCCTTCTTCAGCAAATTTTCCTGCCATTTTGACAAATTCTTGGCGTCTCTCGCTCGTGAGCGGCGGAATGTTCAAACGAATTATGGAACCGTCATTGTTGGGTACGAGTCCCACATCAGACAGCGAAATCGCTTTTTCAATTAAATTGAGTGCTTGGCGATCGAAAGGTTGGATGCTGATGGTAGAAGCATCCGGCGTACCGATATTGGCAAGAGATTTGATCGGAGTTGGAGCACCGTAGTAATCTACCATAATCCGATCGAGGAGAGATGCGTTTGCCCGTCCCGTCCTAATAGTATTAAAAGACCGTTGAGTAGCCTCAACTGCCTTTTGCATATGATCTTCCACGTCAGCTAACTTCACAAAAACCTCCCACAAGGGTTCCAATAGATTCTCCCATTACTGCTCGGTAGATGTTGCCCGATACCGTCAGGTCAAATACCATAATAGGAATATTATTCTCTTTACAAAGAGCGATCGCCGTACTATCCATCACCCGCAAGTCTTGGTTCAAGACGTGTCCGTAGGTGAGGGTTTGGTATCTGCGAGCGTTGGGGTTGATGTGGGGGTCAGAATCGTACACCCCATCTACCTTAGTAGCTTTAAAAATCACCTCTGCATCAATTTCAGCCGCCCGCAAAGCTGCTGTAGTATCAGTAGTAAAAAAAGGATTACCAGAACCGGCACCAAAAATCACTACCCGTTTTTTTTCCAAGTGACGAATCGCGCGCCGTCGAATGTAGGTTTCAGCTACTTCTTGCATGGCGATCGCCGTTTGCACCCTGGTGGGTACTCCTGCTTGTTCTAGGGCATCCTGCAATGTGATGGCATTCATGACTGTAGCAATCATACCCACATAGTCTGCCGTTGCCCGATCCATACCCGCCGAAGCTGCCTTCACGCCGCGAAAAATATTGCCGCCACCGACAACGATCGCTAGCTGAATACCTTCAGAAACGACTTTGGCTACTTCCTGAGCGATCGAACTAACAACTACCGGATCGATCCCGTAGCCCAAATCGCCCATCAGCGCTTCACCGCTGAGCTTCAGCAAAACCCGCTGATAAACCATCCCTATGCCGCCACTATTTTTTATTCTGTTTGCTTCCACCATAAGATAGCAGTATGGGAGCATTTTGAACATAAATTAACTGGAACAGGATTTTAGGCCCATTCCAGAAGAGCTTGCCATGTTGACGGTTGACGGTCAACTCAAGGTTCAATCCTTGGGTACGAAATTAAGAGAAGCAGAATTCATGCAGTAGCGCTGACCTGTTGGTCTGGGGCCGTCATTGAATACATGACCGAGATGAGCATCACAGACAGCACACAACACCTCTGTGCGGCGCATAAACAAAGTATTATCGGATTCACACTTAACATTTTCTTCGCTAACTGGAGCGTAGAAACTCGGCCAACCCGTACCGGAATCGTACTTTGTTTCTGATTCAAATAGTGGGGTGCCGCAGCAAATACAATTATAAATTCCTGGCTTTTTGTTGTCGTGATATTCGCCACTAAATGCTCTTTCAGTTCCCTTTTTTCTAGTAACTTTGAACTGTTCGGCTGTGAGTTTCTCTTTCCACTCTGCTTCAGTTTTTTGAACTTTATTAGTCATGATTTGAGGTTGTTAACTGTTAGCTGTTGAATGTTAATCGTTGACTGTATATATAGGGAAAAATCAGGTAATCGGGAAAGTCAAAATTGCTCAAATTATCTATTTTATGGAATTTTACCTCTGCCGTTTGCCGTCTTCCTTATAATATAGCGAGTCAACTCATGTCTCCATTAATATTAACCTAATTTGCTCGAAATGAACATAGCTGCAAAAAGGAGTAGCTGAATAGCTCTGCTGTTTTGATTTTTTGATTTGGGCATTAATTGAGAACACCTACTTGTTGAAGAAGTCGAGTAGATGGCGATGGTGCGATCGGCAAATAATCACCAGATTCTGCTATATAAGAATCAAGCGGATAAGACTGACCTCAAGGAAATACTGGTGATGGATTGAAGTAAGATCGGGGCGATCGACACAGAGGCGATCGCCACAGTCTGCCAAAGCCCGGTAAACTGTCCCTAACTCTTCCTATAGAAAATGGCCACGGACAGCAGCCTCAGCAACATATGCAGTAAAATTGGCATTTCTATTGCTAGGATAATTGGTTGATAGTAGGTCGTGAACCGATCGACAGAACGGGAGTCTTCCCGGTCGTTAAGATAAAATACTTAACTGTCAAAGCTAAAAGTTATGCCGTTGAGCAATTTTACAAATTTTGAGGCAGACAATCTATGATGTCCTCCGCTAAATTACTTAATTCGAGAATATTCAAAGGATTATCGCTGCTGTTGCCCCTCACTCTGGCAGGCGCGATAGCATCTCCCACCTATCCCCAAGCAACGCCGCCCCGCACCCTCAGCGTGCGATCGGACATCCAAGAAGCAGACTCCAAAACCGGCATCGTGACAGCCCGTGGCAACGTCCAAATCAACTACCCAGCCCGCCAAATGCAAGCCACCGCAGCTCAAGCCCAATACTTCAGCCGCGAGCGCCGGATCATTCTCAGCGGAGACGTTTACGTCTTGCAGCAAGGGAACAGCCTCCGGGGCGAAACCGTGACATATCTAATCGACGAAGGGCGGTTTATTGCCCTACCAGACAAACCAGGGCAGGTAGAATCGGTCTATCTGGTTGCCCCAGAGCAAGATGCAGCCGCTCAAAATGCAGTCGGCTCCCCACGTCCCACCATTGCCCCGCGCTAAAAACTGCTGGCAGCAAAATTTTGCGTGGGAGTTCTCCTACCCACCATTAAATTGACTGTTTCTCGAACAGGCCAGGCCCGATGGCCTGTTCAGCAGAATCATACAAAATCTCAGATCAACTTGAAATTCGATCGCCTTTGCCCGCCTACGGGAATTTAACTGGTAGAAATTGCTCGACGATAATGAAAATTGTACTCGAAAATATTCACAAATCCTACGGAAAACGCAATATAGTCAGTCGCGTCAATCTTTCTGTAGCACAAGGAGAAATCGTCGGATTGCTCGGTCCCAACGGTGCTGGCAAAACCACCACCTTTTACATCGCTACGGGATTAGAAAAACCCAATCAAGGCAGCGTTTGGCTCAACGATTTAGACATCACTCAATTGCCGATGCACAAACGAGCACATTTGGGAATAGGATATCTGGCCCAAGAAGCCAGCATCTTTCGCAACATGACGGTGCGAGATAACATTTTGTTAGTCCTAGAACAAACTCAAGTGCCACGATGGGAATGGCGCGATCGCATAGATTTCCTGTTGCAAGAATTTCGCTTAGAAAAAATTGCATCCAGTTTAGGAATTCAAATTTCCGGCGGCGAAAGACGGCGGACTGAACTAGCGAGAGCTTTGGCTGCGGGGCGAGACGGACCGATGTTCCTATTTTTAGACGAACCCTTTGCAGGAGTAGATCCGATCGCCGTCAACGAAATTCAAAGTATTATTGCTAAATTGCGCGATCGGCAAATCGGCATCCTGATCACGGATCATAACGTGCGAGAAACCCTGGAAATTACCGATCGAGCCTACATCATGCGAGACGGCCAAATTTTAGCATCCGGCGCAGAAGAAGAACTCTACGGGAACCCTTTAGTACGGCAATATTATTTAGGCGACAACTTCGTGCGATAATCTCCTGAAGGAATTGAAGAGCAGGCAAAATTTAATAATAAGGAAGAATCTGCGATCGCGTGCAACTATGAAAATAGCAATGTCCAAATCTTTCAATCCCCTCAACTGGCTGCCGAGAATTTCGGTAATGGACTGGTACATTGTCAAAGAACTAATGGGTCCATTTCTGTTTGGTGTCGGACTCTTTACATCCGTCGCCATCACCGTCGGTGCCTTATTTGAATTAGTACGCAGAGTCGCAGAATCAGGACTCCCCTACGGCGCAGCCCTGGAAATTTTCATGCTACAAATTCCCTATTTCGTAGTATTAGCTTTCCCCATGTCAATGCTGTTAGCTACCTTAATGGCTTACAGCCGAATGTCGAGCGATAGCGAACTCGTAGCCCTACGCAGTTGTGGAGTTAGCGTCTACCGACTGGTAATCCCAGCAGTAATTTTAGGGTTAGTTGTCACAGCCCTTACCTTCCCCTTACAAGAATTAGTAGTACCGGCGGCCAACTACCGGGCTACATTGACTTTAGACAAAGCCCTGAAGCGAGAAACACCGCTATTTCAAAAAGGCAATATTATTTACACAGAATTTCGGACAACTGACAAAAGCGCCAATGAAACCCTAGCCCGCTTTTTTTATGCAGAAGAATTTGACGGGAAACGCATGAAAGGTTTAACAATTATCGATCGCTCCACCCCCGGCCTCAATCAAATAGTTTCTTCAGAATCAGCAACCTGGAATCCCTCCGAAAACACCTGGGATTTTTTCAACGGCACCGCTTATATAGTAGCTCCTGATGGTTCTTACCGCAATATCGTCAGATTTGAACACCAACAATTGAAACTACCCCGCACACCCTTAGATTTAGCCGCTAGAGCGCGGGATTTTAAGGAAATGAATATTGCACAGGCTTTAGAGCGATTGGAGCTAATTAAAAACAGTGGTGACGAGCAACAAATTCGCAAACTTAGGGTAAGAATTCAAGAGAAATATGCTTTTCCCTTTGTATCTATGGTGTTTGCGATTGTCGGAGCTGCTTTGGGCACTCAACCGCGCCGCTCTGGTAAAGGCACGAGTTTTGGTATTAGCGTAGTGGTGATTTTCACTTACTATGTATTTTCTTTCATCACCAGTTCTATGGGCGTGAAAGCTGTCTTGAGTCCCATCCTATCAGCTTGGCTGCCCATCGCCTTTGGCTTTGGCATCGGCGGAGTCTTGTTAGTACGAGCCGCCTCTAGGTAAGGACATCGAGGCATTTGAGATTTGAAATTTGAATTTTTTTTGAATTAAAATCTGATATCAATTCCGGTTGTATCGTCAGGTGATTTAACCGCGAAGGCGCGAAGTACGCGAAGGAAGACAAGTCCCCATCTTCCATAAGTCCTCTGCCATAAAAAAGAAGGATTACCTATTGACTTTCGTTGATTTGGCATGATATTATTAGATAATGGGAGTGGTGGCAAAAATAATTATTTTTGCCACCACTCCCATTATTAGATTGTACCTTATTAAACGGCAAGAGTCAAGCGTTTAACCCTAAAAAAAAGGGCGTTTTTTTTATATTCAATCAAATAAAAAATTACATAAAAAATTTATGGGTTAGCAAAAGAATTGATTTCGCCTCCACCAAGATAGCGTCCTGGAATCTGTCGCTGTGGAGGAGAAGGCTGTGGTGGAATTGGTGGCAGGCCCTGATTTGTGTTTTGAGGAACAACTCCAAAATTAGACTGGGTGGGCGAGTTGGACTGACTCGGCTGAGCTGATTTAAATTGAGAATTGGCTGAATTTGGAGATAATTGAGGGTTAAGGATTTTGCTTTCGACCATCGCATTAGGAACAGCAGATTTTTCGACATTGGGAAGTAGCTGTATGGGGGAAGGTGTGGCGAGGGGAATTACAGAAGGTTGAGTTTTAGGTGTGAAATCGGAACCGGATAAATTAGTTTGGTAGGGATTTTTTGGTGCCGCCACATTGACAGGCTGTATGGTAATTTCGGGCATAACTGGTACTGTGGAATTTAATCGACCCCAGGATTCAGGTAAGGTTGTGGATGGGTTAGAAACTGACTGAGAGTCGTTAATAATATTTGTGGAAGCCGAAACCTGCGTAAGTGGAGTGGGAAAATTCACAGGATTTGGTTTTGCTTGAGCTGTAGTCGTGGTTGGGAGCAAATTGTCGGGATTTGTAGGAGACAAAGTGGCGTTTAGTCGATCGGGCAATTTAGTTTCCTTGGCAGTTTTTTCTGTAGAATTTGCCATTACCAAAGTGTCGGCAGCGATGTATTTTTTCATAGCTGCTTGTAAGGGACTTAAAGGAAGAGAATTTTGGTTTTTGATCCCAGAACTAGCACTACCGTTGGCCTGGGATAAAGTTGCTGTCTCCAAGGAGTCTCCCAGGGGAAGGTTGGAAGTTGTGGAAGCCTGCCCGCCGTCGAGAGAAGGACTCAAAGCTGATGTGGCGTTTGCATTGGGAAATCTGGATTTTGGCTGGTTATTTTGGGTGGCAGAAGCCACTGAATTTGCGATATTGGGGAGGGATAAAGATGTGTTGATTGCTGGCTGCTTAGAAACTAGAGATGGCGGAAATTTTTCGGCTCGTCTAGCGGTAATTTCATCGAATAAACCTTGGGTTTTGACTATGGGTGAATTAAAAAAACCGAGTTCTGGATTAGAGCGATTGAATTGATTGACTAGCAGCGGTACGCTATCGATTTCAGCAGCAATTGCACTATCTTCAGCAGATAGCCCCGCGATGGCAGTAGGATTATTTGAAGTTGCTGAATCTTCGCCATCTATGCTCAAGCGTTCTGGATTTACCGATATCTCCCACATAAACAAACCCCCGGCACAGAGCACTGCTAGCGGTGCCCAAACCGTAGGCTGCATCCAATGGCGAAACCGCGCTATCAGATAGCGGACAGATGTAGGGAATCGTTTAAAACTTGACATAGTTTTGCTTTGGTATTTAGCACACACTTAAAACAAGTTTGGGTAATTATATTATATCCTAAACTTGTACTATTTATAAAGAACTATCACAACGCACTGATAATTGCTCAAATTGCGGATATACAACTGACTTTAATTGTTGCCGCCGCACAAATAGTTCTCCAACGAGGACTTGCAGCCGTAGGGTATACGGTCAAGATGCTTGCTGAGGGTAAATTCATGGGAATCCCTGCGAAGCAAGAATCCTCACGCCTTGATAGCCCGGGAGTGTCAAAAAATATGAATTTGTCTAAGGCAAGATGAGAAAATAATTTATTGCCTAGTAAAAATCAACGGCTCATCAGGATGATAAAATTCGAGTGGGCACGGTGTCAATCCTGCCGGTGGGGTAGGCGATCGACAGACAAGGAAAAAAAGTGACAGCCAAGTTGGCAATTGCCGACTACTTAAGACAATTTGAGATTAAAAAGATGACAAAAGTAGTAGAAGTATTAGCCAATCGGGAAGAATTAATAGCTCGATCGCTCTTGGTTGTGTGTTCCCAAATCCAAGCAGCCATAGCAGAACGAGGAATATGTACGATCGCCGCTGCCGGTGGAAGTACACCAGAACCACTTTATAAATTGCTGAGCGCTCAAGACTTGCCGTGGGATAAAATTCACGTTTTCTGGGGGGATGAACGCTACGTACCTTCAGATCACCAGGATAGCAATCAAAAAATGGCACGTCTGGCATGGCTGGACAAAGTAAACATCCCCCCCAGTAACATTCACCCGATGCCGACAGGTAGTGGGGACCCGGCTGCCGATGCCCTGGCCTACCAAACTCAATTGCAAGACTTCTTCCAGGTATCGGAGGGGGAGTTTCCGGCGATCGACATAATTTTATTAGGGATCGGAGACGACGCCCACACAGCCTCTCTATTTCCCCACACAGCAGCTTTACAAGTGCGCGATGCCCTAGTGACGGTGGGTAACAAGGACGGTCAACCGCGCATCACGTTTACAGTTCCCTTAATTAACCATGCTCGTTGTGTCATATTCATTGTTGCAGGTGCCAGCAAAAAACCAGCCCTAGCTCAAATTTTTGCCCCCGTAGCCGATGACTTGACTTATCCATCGAGACTGATTCAACCCAGTGGCGAACTCTTGTGGTTGCTAGATGCGGCGGCGGGGGAAGAGTTACAATCCCTCGGTTAGGTCTGAGGTGATAGCTGTGGGAGTGTGTAGATATAGTATTATAAAACTTCATTAAGATTATAATCATCGATCGACACTGGTGCTATTGAGGGTAACAGAAAGCCACAGCGATCAAGCCGTGGATTAGTTGATTAACTTAAAAAAGCCCGTCATCGCTCCCAGAACCGCCCAAGCCCAGTTGCTAGCATTGGCAAAGCAATAGGAGAATGGTGGCGGTTAAAGTTAAAATTTGACCGTACACTAAACTATTTTTATGAGGCTGATTTGAAAATCTGGCCGATAGCAAGGAGAAATCGATGATTGTCTGTCCCAATTGCAATCACCAAAACCCCGACGGAGCTAACCAGTGTGAGGCTTGCTACACGCCTTTACCCGTTACCGCCAGTTGCTCGAACTGCGGTGCTGCGGTTCAGACAGATGCAGCTTTTTGTGGTCAGTGTGGCTTTAATTTACGTCCAGGTTCCTCGGTTCCAGAAACAGAGGCAACTTTAGTGCCATCGTCTGTGGGCCCGACAGTGGTATCGCCATTGATGCCAGATTTAGTGTCGCCGGAGCCGCTGATAGTACCGGAAACTGTGGTGACGGCAAATCCAGGACCTAACTTGGAAAAAACTCCCCTTAGCATTCCGCCTGCTGTTCCCGATGCGCCACCATTGCCCTCGGTTGCTGTGACAACGCAACCTGTGGCAACCTCGGTTAATACTACTCCTCCGGTTGCTGGCCAACCGACGACACCGGGTGTAGCGAAAACTCAACTGCAACAGCAGTCAGCGAGGCTGATACACGTCCAGACAAATACGCTGATGGAATTGCCTCACAATCTTTCTGTAATTCATATAGGCAAGCCCAATGACTTGGTACCGCCGGATATTGATGTTGCTGGATTTGCTAATTCTGAGATCGTCTCTAGGGTACACGCTAATCTCCGGGTTGAGGGAGATGCTTGTTATCTAGAGGATGTGGGTAGTTCCAACGGTACTTATGTCAACAATACTCCCCTCCCGAAGGGAAATCGACACCGGTTGCGACCGGGAGATCGCATCTCTTTGGGTAAAGGAGACCTGGTTACGTTTTTATTTCAAGTTTCTTAGATCGAGTTTGGATTGGGCGAAAGAAAGTCTAAAATCTAAAATCGCATCAAGAACCCATCTACCAAAACTCACTGCTGCCAATGTGATTAAGCTGACCTTGCTACATCCACTCCAGTCTATACCCGTCCGCAGTTGGACCTTTGAAGACGAAGAGGTCGTCTGCATTGGGCGATCGACAGAAAGCCACGTAGTTCTTTTCAGTGCGGTGGTTTCTCGTCGCCACATAGAATTGCGGCGTTCTGGAAAAAACTGGGAATTGATTAATTTAGGCACCAATGGCACTTACCTCGATGGTCAACCGATCGCGAGCATTCCCATTGTGGACGGTCTGATCGTTCACTTGGCTCGATCGGGGCCAAAAATTCAAATCAACTTTGTCCCCAATCAGCCCTCGGTCCAGGTCGAAAAAATTAGCATCAGTCCGAGGGATGCTAAGGCAATTTCTAATCCTTTAGAAGCGGCGCAAATCGTCACAATTCCAATTCCCCAAACAGAAATTACCATTTCTAGGGAAGAGGATGATTTAACGGAGGGGGAGAATACTCGCGATTATACTGCTCAATAATATGAAGTCAGTGTACGATGGCCGATGGAAATATCGAGCTGCTGTATACATGATTCGGAGGTGATTCCCAGAGTGGGACTCAAAGCCCAATACTTTGCTAAAAGCCTAGGAAGTGAATACTAATTATGCCTAAATTTCTGTAAGATCAGTGATTACCTTAACCCTACTTCATCCTATCCAATCAGTCCCAGTTCAAAGTTGGTCTTTTGAATCCGAATCAGTGGTTCGGATCGGTCGATCGAACGACAATGATGTAATTATTTACAGCGCGGTTGTTTCTCGCCACCACGTCGAGTTGTGGAAGCATCCCTTTGGCTGGGAAATTATTAATTTTGGCGCTAATGGCACTTACATCAATGACCAATCCATCGCTCAAGCTTTGGTGGTAGACGGGATGACGATTCGTTTGGGTCATTCTGGACCCTCTATCCGGATTCGGGTAGGTGGGACGAATTTGCCACCGCAGTCATCGCGCTCTGACAAAAAGGACAAAACTTCCACACAGAAGCAAACAGATTCTCCTTTCCGTCACGGAATCATTGAGGACGATGAAGATGGTGCCTTGACTCAAATCGATCTTGATTAGACATCTGGCAAAAAGCTGGTCTGGAACAGGCCAAAGAGCCTGTTCCAAAGGAATTATGGGAGATGTCTATCGACGCAGAATGATGTTTAGACTTGTTTATTAACCTTCTAAAGATAAGATTGTGGGGCTATCGGTTAACAGGGCCTGAGTTTCGTTACCAGCCCACCTGCGGTAATCCAAAAGTAACTGGTACATCAATCGTTGTTTGACACTAAGCAGTACGCTCTTGAGCAAACCGTTGCCGGTTGCTTCCAAAATTGGTTTGGGAGTCAGCCACAAAGGTGGTGGTAGCTCTACTCGCACTTCCAAATCCGCTTTTCCGTTCAGATATGTTACCCCGCCACTTTGATGCGGTGACAACAGTCCTTTGAGATTGAGAGCAAAGCGATCGTTGATATAATCGACGCCTAGAATGTCACAGGCGACGGACTCCAAATTGATTGTGCCGTCGGAGAGCGCCCACACCCTCATGTCTACCGTGGGTTGAATGCTGAGCATCATAAATTGTAACGGCCGCATTTTGAGCCGAAAACATTCATCACTTAGCTGCTCAGTGCGACTGCGATCGACTAGAGCATTTACAAGTCGCTTGGGCTGACGCAGATAATGTTGAATGGGAACCCGTTCCTCTGGTACGGCGATCTCAACTGATTGGCAAGCATTAAACCGGATATACATGAGACGATATCAAATTAGAGGAGTCGTAACCATATCTTAATAAACTATAACCCTTTTCCAGTGACATAAGTCACGCAGCGAGTAATGTCATCCGAGAAATAACGGAGAAAAGTTTCCCAGATACTGCGCTAATTTTCGGATTTTACTTGCTGCTGCCATCTAGAAGAAACACAGATTCCTGCCTGTCTGCTATGTAGCCACAATTAGGTAAAATTCCCTACTATGAAAATTTCGATCGCACATCTGGGCCCTGTGGGTACCAATGCAGAAACAGCGGCTCTGGCTTATGTTCAGTGGTTGACCAAAGAAACTAACTCTGAATGCACCCTCTGTCCTTATGCAACCATTTCCCAGGCCCTAGAGGCATCGGCTACAGGGCTGGTTGACTTATCAGTTGTGCCAGTGGAAAATTCGATCGAAGGAAGTGTGACTGTCACCTTAGACACGTTGTGGCGACTCGATAGCCTCCGCATTCAACACGCCTTAGTGCTCCCAATTTCCCACGCCCTAATCTCAAAAGCTCAAAGTTTTAACGAGATCCAAAAAGTTTACTCTCACCCGCAAGCCTTAGCTCAGTGTCAGTTGTGGCTGGGGAAGTTTATCCCATCGGCTCAGTTAATTCCAGCGAATTCAACCACGGAATCGTTGGATTACCTGGAGGATACAAGTGTGGCGGTGATTTCTGCGCCCAGAGCTGCTCAACTTTATAATTTGCCAGTGTTAGCTCATCCGATTAATGATTATCCCGACAATTACACTCGATTTTGGATACTCGGTAAGGGAGTTGAAGAACTGGAAAATGTAGCAATAGGCAAGAGTCAACCATCAACTAAATCCATCACCAAATCCGCTGCTAAGTTGATCCTGGATGCTTCACCGTCTAATTGCACCCATACGTCCCTAGCTTTTAGCGTGCCTGCCAATATGCCGGGAGCGCTGGTAAAGCCATTACAAGTATTTGCCAGTCGGGGAATTAATCTCAGTCGGATTGAATCTAGACCGACTAAGCGATCGCTCGGAGAATATATTTTCTTTATGGATGTTGAAGCTAATGCCTGTCACGCAGTGGTGCGATCGGCATTAGAAGAGCTAAAAGTTTACACTGAGACTTTAAAAATATTTGGGTGTTACAGTGTATTGTAGTATACTGTCAGTAGTATAATTTTGAGTATTTAAAGTTAGGAGGCTAGCAAGATGAATGCTGATGAACTTCTGAAGCGATATGCTGCCGGGGAAAGAAATTTTCATGAAACAAACTTAAAAGAGGCTTCTTTGCCAGAAGCTTTCCTGAGTCATATTAATTTGGCGTGTGCTAATTTGAAAGAGATTAATTTATCTTTAGCAGACTTAAGTTGGGCCAACTTAATAGGAGCAAACCTCAAGAATGCTTGCTTACTGATGACTCAATTAAATTGGGCAAACCTCAGAGGTGCAGATCTAACATTTGCGAGATTAACAGGGGCTGATTTGGTTGAAGCAAACCTGAAAAAAGCCAACTTGAGTGACACTAAAATGATCGGTGTCAACTTGACTGGTGCATCCTTGCAAGGGGCCAATCTCATGGAAGCAAACTTAATAGATTCTTGCTTAGAGCGGGCTGATTTGAGTTCCGCGAATTTAACTGAGGTGAAGTTAAGGGGAGCAAATTTGCAAAAGGCTAACTTGAGAGGAGCTCTTTTATATGAAGCGAATCTTCATCGTGCCGATTTGAGAGAAGCTGACTTGGAGGGCGCTAATCTTAGTGGGGCTTTTTTGTGCGGTGCAAATTTGGAAGGAGCCAACTTAAAGGGGGCAATTTTCAGCGGTGCTATACAGTTTTGTGTGCGACAAGTTTAATAGGGCCCAAGAAAGAGGGAAGAAGGTGTTTCGACCCTGACACTCGGCGATTGGGCCTGGGTAGTCGAAGGGTCGAAGGGTCGAAGGGCGAGGGTGGCTTCAGGAAGAATGAAGAAATCCTTTTAGATACTAATTTTGGACTACCTAGACCGTACAGATACTTAAGTAGATGGACTATTTGAGTGTATCTTTCAGTACAGTCCTAGCTGCTAAATGATTGCGAGTAGAAGTCAAAATTTCTGTTTCGCGTTCCAATCTAGCAGCAGTATCTTGCAATTCTAAAAGTATTTGCTGTTCTGTCGCCGCGCCGTAAAGGTAGCTGGCTACCCAATAGGACAACTCTGTAGGCAAACTGGGAATATCTTCTGGTAGGTCGATCGCCTGATCCATCAATTTACTAGAGAGGCGAACTACATCACGAAGCAGTTGTTCGACATCTCGGCTTAAAGATCTAAGGTCTTTTTGCGGCGGTTCGTCTTCGATCCATTCTACTAAACCGACTAAATAGGGTTTTTCCCTCACTGCGTCGAGCACTCGGAACCGTTGCTGTCCGATAGTCATGATTTTCAGGCGATCGTCGGGGAGTCGCTGACAGTGAATTACTTCGGCGCAGCAGCCGACAGCAGAGACTTTATTTTGTTCAGGGTCCCACATGAGTACACCGAAACGGCGATCGCCCTCCAGAATCGTATTCATCATGATTCGATAGCGAAACTCGAAGATTTGCAGCGGGAGCGGCCTACCTGGAAATAGAACCACTTCCGGCAAGGGAAATAGGGGGAGTTCGCGAACTGCTACTGAGGAAGAGGATGCCATTATCGCTGGAATGTGAGGGTACTTGCGCTTCTTTTTTTTACTTTAACTGATTTGAGGCAATTCCGGGCGGGGTGAGGGGCGATCGGCGGAAAATGCGGTTAAATGCAAGTGTACCCAGTGCTGTCAGCTTGAAAACATCCGTCACCGGCGATCGGCAGCCGACCTAGGGGGATGTACAGTCCTGGACGCGATCGCGCTACATAATAGCTTGCCAAAATTTCCGATCGCCCGTTAAATCGGAGCAACGTAGGTTTAAGGATTAAAATAGAGTAGGTTTGCCTATTAACCTCAACATATCGCTAATTTCCTACTGCGCCTAATACTTTCAGCGTATCTTTGCGATCGTTAGTAATCCCAGTCACACCTGTAATATTCATTCCTTCATAAAGGCATTCAGCTTTCAGTGTTTTAATACAGGTACCTGTTTCAACATTCCACAGTTTAATTGTCTCATCTTCGCTGCCACTTGCCAGCATTAATCCGTCAGCACTAAAAACAACTGCTCGAACTGTATTTATATGTCCTATTAAAGTTTGGATGCAATGACCACTTTGTACATCCCATAATTTGATGGTGAAGTCATCACTGCCACTGGCTACAATTTGGCTATTAGGACTAAAAGCAACCGATCTAATTTGATCGGTATGTTCTTTTAAACTATGCAGACATTTACCTGTGCTAACGTCCCATAGTTTGATGGTGAGGTCATCACTGCCACTAGCTATAATTTTACCATTAGGACTCCAAGCAACTGAACGCACCCGATTGTTATGTTCTCCTAAATTTGTTAGCTGTTGTGTTTCAATATTCCATAACTGTAACGTTTTAGCATCACTACCAATAACTAAATTTTTAGCATCATGACTCATCGCAATTGACCAAATCCAATCTGGATAATCCTTTAAATTTTTCAAGCATTGACCTGTCTTAATGTCCCATAATTTGATAGCGCGATCGTCCCCAGCACTAATCAGTTTTGTTCCTTCATCGTAGAAAGAAACTAACCAAATCCAATCTCTGTGTTTCTCTGGTAAAATTAAACATTCACGAGTACCAATATCCCATAATTGAACCCTACCATCATTACCACCACTGGCTATTTTTGTTCCTTGAGGATGGAAAGCAACTGACTGTACGCGCTTTTTAGCTATACCCAAAATTTTGCCGTTACCCGTCTCAATATCCCATAGCTTAATTGTGCGATCGTCACTTCCACTAACAAGGGTTTTTCCATCAGGAGAAAAAGCAACTGACCACACTCGTTGAGTATAGCCATAGATAGTTTTCAAAGATTCGCCTTTGCGGACATCCCACAATCTGACACTTTGATCGTCACTACCACTAATTAGAATTTCACCATCAGGACTAAAGGCTATAACTCGCACTCGGCGATCGCGTTCTGGTAAAGTGAATAATAATTGACCTGTTTCAATGTTCCATAACTTTACGTCTGCACCACCACTGGCCAGAGTGTAACCGTCAGGACTAAAAATAACAGACCAAACTCGTCCATCATGTCCCTGAAAAGTTTTGAGACATTCACCATTATGAATATCCAACAATCTCACAAGTTTATCATCGCCACCAGTTGCTAGAGTTTTACCATCTGGACTAAAAGCTATTGAGCGAACAGGATGATTACCTTGTCGCCAAGATTGGTTACATTCACCTGTTTGAACATTCCATAATTTCACAGTTTGATCGGCACTCGCACTTGCTAAAATTGTTCCTTGAGCATCAAAAGCAACTGCGCGTACCCAGTAACGATGTTCTTTTAAAATGTGTAGGCATTGAGGAGAATCAACATCATTTATATTCCACAATCTTACGGTGCAATCATCACTAGCACTAGCCAAAATCTGACCATCAGGACTAAAAGCAACTGACCAAACTTGATCGGTGTGTCCCTCTAACGTGGCAAGGCATTCACCAGTATTACTATTCCAAATTCTGACGGTGCGATCGTTACTACTACTGACTAAAATTGGTTTCTGGGGATGAAAGACAACCGATCTTACCCAATTAGTATGACCGACACAAGTAGTGATGATTTGACCATCCGCCACTCGCCAAATATAAATATTTTTATCCGCATCGCCTGTCGCCCATAATTTGCCATCAGAACTAAATGCTACTGAGAGAACGCTACCCAAAGGTTCAGAAAAAACCGATTTACATAAGTTAGAATAGGCAAAATTAACTTGATGTAAATCAACTCCATGAAGATAGGCTTGACAAATAGTTAAACGTGAAAAATCATAGTTTCTTAAATCGGTGTTTAGCTGGCTCAATATGTTGAGAATATTGCCTCCTAAATATCCTGGAGCTTGCGGAGATTGTTGCTGGTAATTTGAGATAATTTGTTTCAGCTTATTTTCGAGAATAGCTATTCAAAAATTCTATTTTTCCTGTTTTAATTTCTTGGCAGACTTCGTTTATTAATTGATTGATAATGTATTCTCTCAATGAGGCTATCTGTGCATATCCAAATTGAGTATTTTTGATGAGCGATCGCCTTTTCAAAGATGCTAAAGATTCGAGCAATTCTTGTTTAGCTTTCCAGAAAATAATATCCTCTTTTAGTTCTAAGTCGGAAATTGGTTCATAGTTAATAGCTAACCAGTACATGATTTGCTTTTCCGAGGAAGATAGACGACCAAACTGACGTTCTAATTCATTGTTGATTTGAGTAAAGTTTGATTTACCTAAGTATTCTTTGACAAATCGAGATAAATTTCCTCCTAATGAATCTTGTATTTCTACCGCCACTACTTCTAAGAAAAAAGGAATACCTTCATAGTTTTCAATAACTAATTTCCATTCATCGTCCGAACCGAAAAAAGTTCCATGATTTTCTGTAAAGATTTTTTGGCAATCTTCTACGTTTAAACCATCTAAATCCAACGAGCGTATAGTTTGAGTTTGTCTGGCAATCCGGTCAATTCCTGCTGGTTTTTCTCGACTGGTGATTACTAAACAGCTTTGATGAGATGATTGAGCTATTCGTTTTAGCAAATCACCATACCCTTGATATCCTTCCCGATATTCACCTATATGATTACTACTTTGAAGAATTGACTCTGCATTATCCAGTATGAGCAAACAACGTGAAGATTTTAGGTAATCAATCAGTCTCGTTATTTTTTCTTCTAAAGTCTCTGGTAGTATAGTTTCTTGCTGATTAGAAAATAATTTGATTGCATCTGCTAGGATTTTTTCTACTGAGGGAGATGCTTCAAGACTTCGCCAGATTATATATTGAAATTTATTTTGAATTTCTTTTTCTAATTCGATTTCTTTTGCTAATTTGATCGAGAGAGTCGTTTTACCTATACCTCCTTGACCTAGCAGAAAAATTAATTGACATTTTTCCTTAATCCATTTTTTTAATGTATGTAGTTTCTGAGTGCGCCCGTAGCAATAGGAGACAATGGGGGCATCTCCCCAGTCTACGTTTGGCGATCGCTTTTCCTCTAATACCTGCGTCAATTCAATCTCGGCTGTTACCTGAACTGAGGATGAGTCACAACGACCTTTTTCTTCTGATATTTCTTGAATATTTTCTTCATTCGTAACAGTCAAAGAGGAATCTTGAACTAAATCAGGTTTATATTTACAAAACAGTTCCTTTAGTTCATGGCGCTTGGGATAACTTTCACCAGACTCATTTTTTAGACCAAATTCTTTGCAGATTTCTTCAATATGTTTTCTGACTGTTGCCTTTACAATTTGTAGGCTCTTTGCAATACTCGGATCGTCATGTCCAGCCAAAAACATTTTTAGTACCTCTTGTCTTCGCTTTGTCAGGTTATCGAATACTGTATTAAAGTTTTGCTCATTCATGCTTGTCAGAACCTCCCGGACAGACATTTGTGTACTGTGAGTCTTTGTACACAGCCATATTTAGTGTATCAGTGTAGTGCTTACATAATACTCAGGCAGTGATAAGTCTGTCTACATCCACAGTCCAAAAGGAGTGTTCTTCATGGCAAGCAGCAAGTATAGCGCCAAAAAAGAAGCAGAGCGAATTGTTAACGCTTATGCAGCCACAGCAGGAGCAACGGGCTGGATTCCTCATGCTTGTGCGTGGTTGATTCCCCTGCAATACCAGATGTGTGATGAGATTGCAAGTGTTTTCAATGTTTCCAACTACACCGCTGAAGGAGTTCTTGCAGTTGTTGGAGCTAGTGTTGTGGGACACACAACAGCAGATACTATTTTATCTTTCATCCCAGGTTTGGGATGGGGAGCTAAAGCAGTAACCGCAGGGGTAGTCACAAAAGGAGTGGGAGAACTATTGATTGAATATTTTTACGAACATTCTCCCTTACCCGCATATTAAGTCAGTTTTTCAGGTGCGTTACTTTTAGCTAACGCACCGTTTATCTCAAATAGTTTGCTAGCCTTGCACATCAGGAATTTGGAGTAGCCGTCAACTAAAATCGATCGATTTCATCACATGATTGCTATTCATTATCCCAATCTTTTGTCTTTCAGGAGTTTTTAAATGATAATCGCACTACGACGCCAAATCAATAAGGATAGCTATCCAGTCAATTCAGTGACAAATACTAAGTTTTTTTTCTCGAACAACTGGTCGCAAAAAATCGATGCAGTCGGACTCGTACAAGCAATCAGGAATGAAGGTGAAGGATACCTATTGAGGCTAGTAAATGATTGCCTGTATCGACCTGTCGATCCAGAAAACGGACTGCGTGTAAAAAACCCGTTTGATGGTTTGAATGGCAATGGAACTGGTGGCACAACACAAGCTATTATCAACCTAGCCAATCCCCACAATACCCTTTTTTCAGTTAGCTTTAATTATTATAAAAGCTTTCTGAGCTATCGTCGCCCTGAAACTCGGATGCAGCAGTTATGGGAAATTCTCATCTTTTTTAAATGGTACATCTTCATGGCAATTAACATGATTGTAGCCTATCCAGCTATTCGGGTCATGCAGAAACAGTTTCCCACAGAAGGAGAGAAGTTTAAAAACTGGTATGCCACCTCACCAATTTACCAGCAATCTGAGTGCGATGTTATCGTCAAGTGATTGAGGTAACTCTGGTGATGTCTTACTTTTCTATACTGTACATAGTTTAGCTTATGGGTGCGTTATGCCATTTGCTAGCGCACCTTCATTTGAATAGTTCACAAAGGGAGAATTAAATGAGAACTGAATCGTTTAAAGTTTTGCAAACTTTCGGACTTGAATCTTTTAGTTACAAAATGCTTGTTCAATCAAAAAGTGGCAACCGTTACATTGTTTTGTATTCGGACAGTCTTGGATTAGATGTGGGTCAAGAAATCCTGGTCGATTTCAATGACTACGATGACTGGCGGACAGTAGATAATCCAAAAAATGGGAAAAAATCTAGCATCTCAAAAGTCAGCAAAGTCAATTAACTTCATTCAGCAAAAATTTTCACATAAGGAGAAACTCATGGAAATTTTCATTTCTAACTCTAACATTACTTCTTCTAACTCTAACATTACTTCCTCAACCACTAAGTTTCCCAATATGGGAACCATGAGTCTAAATCTACCGCTCAATTCTTCTTTACCGGGGATGGATGCCAGTTTATTCCTCAATCAGTCTTCCAATATGAGTATTGGAAGCATGACGATGAACACTACAATGAACGCTTTTGGGTCAATGTCTTCTAATCCTAATGGCGCTTCAGGAGTTAGTTTTAATATTTGGGGTAATGGCTCGATCGACCGATCGGCACGGATCAATCCTGATGCACCAACTTATGTACTTATTCACGGCTGGCGAAATACCGGCGGAAATGCAGGCAACGGCTACAAACCAGGCGCATGGCTGGCAGACCAAGCTCAAACTATACGCCAGCGAGAATCTAATGCGAATATCGTCGTGGTTGACTGGGAAAAAGATGCTGGTAATGTCTTGTATTTCCCTTCTGCCGACAAAACACAGAATGTTGGCAATCAGCTATCTGCTTACTTGAAAAATAGCGGTGTAGATCCTAATTACACCACCTTAATCGGACACAGATCCACCGGAAAAGTGATTAATCAAATTGTGGGATTAGACCCCGCTGGCCCGGCATTTGAAGGTAAGGGTGCAGGCGATCGCCTCGATCCAACTGACGCTACTCGCGTTGTAACTTTTCATACCAGCCAGGTATTAGGTTACAACGATCGGCTCGGTTCTCTCGATATTTATGCCAACAAAAAAGATTGGTTCCAACCTGGACAAACTATCTTCCCGAAGAACTTTTTAGGTGGCAATCATACCTACGGTACTACCCTCTTCACAGAATTGCTCCAAGGTAATAGTTTTTCACAGTCTAACGGTTCTCTCCTCAACCTAAATACAGTAGTGAACGCAGCATTTACTGGCGAAAACGATGCTATTACAAAAAATAATAAATCCGTTGTTTCCCTCAACCTGTTGGGTACTGCCAATAACGATAATCAAGCAGGTGGCGCAGCCAATGACACTATTCGTGGCGGCACAGGAAACGACAAGATTTCCGGTGGCGATGGCAATGATTCTTTGTTTGGGGAAGGTAACAACGATATCATTAATGGTGGACGCGGTAATGATTCTGTTTTCGGTGGTACTGGTGGCGATCGCCTGTTTGGAGATGAAGGCGACGATGTACTCACGGGAGCAGATGCCGCAGTAGGAAGAGGTGTTGGCGAAATCGATCGCTTGACTGGCGGCGCTGGGCGCGATCGCTTTGTGCTAGGCGCTACTCAGGGAGCTTTCTACAGCGATAATAATATTAGCACCTCCGGTCTTAGCGATTTTGCGGTA
>RDXH01000350.1 GCA_004292745.1 Oscillatoriales cyanobacterium
AAGTTTGGGGTTGCGGAGGCCCCGGCGGTTAGAAACCGCGTCTACACAAACAATGTCCACCTCCGTGGACGAAGATGGTATTTGGGGATGGAAAATAATTGGGTAAAATCTTCAACCCGCTTTCGTCGGGTTTTATGAATAAAACTACTCGGCTGACGATCGCCTTTTTGTGCTTCTATTATCACTATCGCGGTTTTTTTTCTCTCTACCTTTCTTAATCTGCTGACTCATCTCTACAAATACATCTTTACGCAAATAAGGATAGTCACTCACCCACACTTCGCGGCTGGGAATGTAAATATCTGAAACTTTGGCAATTCTGCCCAAATCTTCTTGATTCGACATGATTAACATTAAAGCAGCTTGGCCGGGGACAATTCCCTGATGATTTTTCTGCAATGGGGCTTTTAGTGTAGTCGTAAATCCCGTTTTGTCGCCAACTTCTAAGTTGATTCGCGGTTCTAAGTTGTCTACTATTACGAGTTGCCCTTTTTGGTTAACTGTTTCTTCTTGACTTGTGACTTCATCTGTGATGTATATATCCAAAACTCGTCCTTGCCAGAAACCACAGTATTTATATTTGCGGCATTCTGCATTGCGCAAACTCGCCCACAAAATTGGTCCCCACAACCAGTACAAACCTGCGATTAGTCCGGTGATTAATACTAGGGGCCCGACATCGGAACCGGCGAAGTTGTAGAGGACAACTAGAAAAACTACGGCGACAGCAGAGATTAACATTCTTCTGAGAAAGTCGGGGGGTTTTCCCCAGAAGTATTTGTATTGGGCTCCGGTGGCGACGGCTGGTATTAGTTCTTGAAATGTTTCGCGGGTTAAGGGAATTAGCATAATGGGGAATGGGGAATGGGGAATTGGGAATTGGGGATGGGGGATTGGGAATTGGGGATTGGGGATTGGGGATTGGGGATTGGGGATTGGGGATTGGGGAATTGGCTATCTCTCCCAAGTTTTAAATCACTCATTCGATCTTTTTTGTCACCTATTGAGTTTAGATAAGCATTGAGTTTTGGTGGCAGTTCATCAATTATTGGTTGAAGTTTTTTTACTTGTTCATCTGCTAACAACTGTCTGGCGTATGCCAATCTCAACCAACTGATTGTTTCATATAAAGAGCCTCTGGCAATCTTAATAAAACGCCGATTGTCTTGATGATTATACCTGCCACGTCCTTCTGCGATATTAGCACAAACACTATCGGCGGAGCGTACAATTTGCTGGTCCCTAGTATCTTTCGTGAAATAATCCCATTGTTTGACGATAAACCAAACCTCATTTGCTAACTTTTCAGCCAACTTGTAAACATCCAAATCCTCAAAATCTGGTCTACTCATATCTACACCCCCTCTATTCCAAATTCCCCATTCCCAATTCCCCATTCCCCATTCCCTAGAGTATTTTTTCCAAGCCGTAAACGAGCGATCGCAATTCAATTACTTTGCGTATAGATAGGATGACTCCGGGCATATAACAAGCGCGATCGCTCGTATCGTGGCGTAAAGTATAAACTTGACCCTCGCCGCCAAAAATTACTTCTTGGTGAGCAATTAAACCGGGTAAGCGGATGCTGTGAATCCGAATTCCTTCGTCGGCTAAAGAGCCTCTAGCTCCCTGCAATTTTTCGGTTTCTTCTACCTGTTGCGGATTGAAAGTTTTTCCCATTTCTGCTAGCATTTGGGCAGTTTGAATGGCAGTACCACTGGGAGCATCGGCTTTTTGATTGTGGTGGAGTTCGATAATTTCTACGTGTTCAAAATATTGAGATGCTGTGACAGCGGCTTGTTGTAGCAGAACCATGCCGATGGAAAAATTGGGTATAATTAGACAGCCAATGCTGGCTTTGTCGGCAAACTCAGCTAATTTTTGAATTTGCTCGGTACTCAAACCAGTGGTGCCGACGACGGGACGAATGCCGTAGGCTATGGCCGATCGCACATTTTCGTAAACCGACTTGGGGTGTGTGAAATCTACCATCACCCCTGACTGTTTTTCCTGGGCTGCTAATACGAGCATTCCTTGCAAATCGTCGGTAATCGGAACTTCTAACGCGGCGCCCCCCGCCAATTCTCCCGCATCGGCGTTGAGGACTTCAGGAGAGTGGTCTATGGCCCCGAATAGGGTGAGGTCTGGAGCGTTGGCGATCGCCTTAATTACTTCGCGGCCCATTTTGCCGGCAGCACCGTTAACAATCACCGGAATTGGAAGTTGATTCGCCATAATCTCAAAAAAAAATTCTGAAAGTCTATCGACTAAATTTTAACCCTACCAGGACTGACACACTCTTAAGGTTCGTATAAACTTTGTGAAATCAAGCAATGATTTTAGGCAAACTTGTTTTTGCCACAACTTCTGAAACCATTCTGTGAAAACAGACTGGGAGAAGCAAATTTGTATAGGTCAATTTTTGCCGATGGCAGAAGTTGCTGCCCGCCTCAAAGCTCTCTCTCTGAATTTATGAGGTTTAATTATGCCTTCGACCTTCTGCTTTCTGCGATTTACTTTCGGATGACTTCCAAATTATCTCAAAATATTCGATCGCTGTTTTCTGTCCTAACTCGCCTGGATTTGAGTTGTCAAGGTGGGCGGGTATGGGTTTTACCTGCTGTATTGGCGGGCGCAACAGTAACACTACTGAATCTGGGAGTGCGTCGGTTGGGAGGGTTCCAAAGCTGGGAATTAGGCAGTTTTGACTCCTTAGTGCGCTTGCAGCCATCGAAGGGTGCCGATCCGAGACTGCTGGTAGTGGGCATTTCTGAGGCGGATATTCAAGCCTTGGGCAGATTTCCGATTACCGATCAAACCCTTGCTCAAACCTTGACAAAATTGCAAAAATATCATCCAAAGGCGATCGGTTTGGATTTGTACCGGGATTTGCCACAAGCACCGGGACATCAGGAATTGTTGGCGCAACTGAAAGCACCGAATGTGGTGGCGATCGACAAATTGAGCGATGGGGAAAGTCCGGGAGTATCTGCACCACGGGGGATACCACCAGAGCGAGTGGGCTTTAACGACTTCGTGCTCGACGCTGATGGTGTGGTGCGTCGCAATTTGATTTCTGTGTCGAAACCCGATCGAACCATCGCTTTCTCATTTTCTGTACAACTAGCTTTGCTTTATCTTAAAGACAGGTTGCAACCAGAAGATAGCCGCTCTATAAGACTTAGACAAAGTTAGACACCGTTAGATGTTTTTACTCTGATGCTTATTTCCTGTTTCAGCGTAGTCTCAGAATGACTTCTGAGGGT
>RDXH01000081.1 GCA_004292745.1 Oscillatoriales cyanobacterium
TCTGTGGTTAAATAATTCCAAACAGATAAAAAGCAGAATGATTAATCTCTCTCTAATTTCTCTCTGCGTACTCTGTGTCCTCTGTGGTTAAATAATTCCGAACAAATCGCGTGTTATGTGAGGGTTAATGACTAAATTAATTAAAATAGCCAGTTATCCATTTTTGGGGCGCATCCTCATTTTCCTGTTAGCTTTATTATCCATCTGGTTGCCCCTAGCAGCACCAATTTACTTATTAGTTAAAGACAGCAACCTCGCCACTATTCTAACTATGGCGCTGTTGTTTAGTGAGTTTCTGTTCTTGGTGCGACTCTGGGGAAAAAAAGTTTACGGAAACAGCCAAGTGCTCAAAAGCTATGGTTTGATCAATACTAGACAGAATGGTTTCGAGTTTTTAATCGGATTGGCGATCGGGCTTTTGCTCACTTTCAGCTTATTTGGGGTGCAAGGACTGCTCGGCTTTGTCTCATGGCAAAAATCAGATAATTTGCCCAGAATCATTGCAGAAGGGCTATTAAGTGCTTTAGGAGTGGGTTTTGCAGAGGAGTTGGTATTCCGTGGTTGGTTGCTCGACGAGTTGCAGCGGGACTACAGCGATCGAGTATCTTTGTGGGCGAATAGCATTTTGTTTGCCCTCTCCCATTTTATCAAACCTGTGGTTGCCATGCTGCGGAGTTGGCCGCAGTTTCCGGGGTTGTTGCTTTTGGGTTTGATATTGGTTGGGGGAAAGCGATCGCGCCAAAATCGTCTTGGTTTGTCGATCGGCTTTCATGCAGGTTTAGTTTGGGGATATTATATGATTAATGTCGGGAAATTAATTATATATTCTGGTTCGGTACCGGACTGGGTGACGGGAGTTAACGGCAATCCGCTAGCTGGTGCGATCGGGCTATTGTTTTTAGGTACATTGGTTTTAGGAATGCGAAAAATTTCTGAAAATTCTCATTAGTCGATCGCTGGTTGGTAGTTCGTATCCTCAAATCTCAAATACTAAGTAGAAGGAAGAAGGAAGAAGGAAGAAGGAAGAAGTCACCCCCCCCTGCCCCCTCCTAGGGGGGAAATTCAGGAAGAAGGAAGAAGACTTATGCAGTCAGCTTTTCGGTCATCCGTATTTTACGTTTAATTAAGTGGATTTACTTAACAACACTAATTCCTGTAGGCTAGATTTAGCATAAAATGTGGTTATAAAATTTATAACTATGTAACAAAAGAACTCTATTTTTGCTTGATTACCACCAAAGTAATATCATCAAAAACCTTCTGAACACCAATATACTGTCGCACATCAGCGATCGCAGCTTCCCGAATTTCCTGGGCTGAGCGTTGACGATTTTCAACCACCACTTGCCACAACCTTTTTAATCCGTACTGCACTTTACTAATATTTTTAGCTTCAGGAATTCCATCAGTATAAAGCACCACCACATCCCCAGGATTTAACTGCACTTCTGCTTGAGCAACAAAGTCGCCAATCTCTTCTACTAAGCCAATGGGAAAGCCTAAATCCATCGTGTCTACGCACTCCAATGTTCCATCAGCCCGCACCACAATCATTTCTTCATGTTGTCCGCTTAATTTCAGGACACCTCCGGCATAATCTAAGATGGCTAAAGTCATATTTTTATCCGAGTCAATGCGCTGGAGATTGTCATAAAGTGTCTGGTTTATGATATCCAAAAACTTCACAGGATCTGTTTCGTTCATTTTCTGAAGCGTCCTGACAGCAGTTTGTGCCATAATCATCAACACGCCACTTTCTAAACCATGTCCGGTGACATCGCCAATACTAATTTTAACTCTTCCATCCTGTTGCAATACGTCGTAGTAATCACCGCCAACTTCATCTGCTGGTTCCATAAATCCAGCTATTTCTAAACCTTCAATTGCTTCAAGTTCTGATTGTTTTGGCAATACCATTTGTTGCAGTTGTTTGACAATATTGAGTTCTGCATTCATGCGGACATTTTCGGCTTTGAGTTTCTGATTTAGGGTGCTAATTTCTTGATTTGCTTGAGCTAGTTGAGCCGTGCGTTGTTCGACTTTATCTTCTAAATTTTGATAAAGTCGGGCATTTTCGATCGCAATAGCTGCTTGGGAGGATAAGACCTTGAGAACTTCCAAGCGATCGCTTGTAAACGTTCCTACTGTCAAGTTATTTTCTAAATATATAATTCCCACCAGTTTGCGTTGATTAATAATAGGAGCGCATAAAACTGACTTCGGACGCTGCTTGATAATATAGGGGTCATTGGTAAAAACTCCCTCGTTTGTAGCATCGGATAAAACTACATCTTCCTGAGTTCTGGCCACATATTGAACTACGCCTATGGGCAATTTTTCGCTACTTTCAATCGAGATTGACTGCAATACAGTAATCTGTTCTGAATCAACAGAGCCTTCAGCCTCAACTAGAAAATTTCCCTGAGATTGCAAAATCAAATATCCCACTTCTGCTCCAGCATTTTCCATCAAAACTTTCATCAAACTTCGGAGCAACTGTTCCATGACAATCTCTCCCGAAATAGCATGAGACGCTTTAATGACTGTGGCCAAATCTATGGATTGACGGGATCGTGTTGTGGTTAGACTGACAGTTTTTTTCGTGGTAATTGTAGGAGTAGAAGAGGTATTTACTAGCAACTGAGGGTAGCGCTGCTCCAAATCTTCAACTTTTGCTTTTGCCTGCCAGCAAGTGTAAGCATAGTGAGCTTCTTGAAGATAGATTTGCGCCAGTCTTTCCACGCCCCGCGCCAAAAAGAACTCGGCAGCTAATTCACAAGCCAGAGCTTCTTCTTGCAAGTAGCTGTTTTTCCTGGCTCCTTTAATTGCCTGCTCGTAGTATTCTGCTGCTTCCCAATACTGCCCTATAACTCGTGCTTTTTCAGCAGCTACTAGATGATATTTATGTTGAAAATTGGCGGGAGCATAGTTTGACCAGTGCTGCATTTGAATCTGGTTTTTTTCTACTTGTTGAAGTGCCTCTGTTTGTTCTGGACTAGCTTGGGCAAGGAGTGTGAGAGAAGTATAAAAATTGTGAACTGGAACATACATAAACCCCATAACTGCGGGAAGATAGCTGGTGGCGGTTGCTGAGTGAGTTTTAGCGCGATCGTAATCTCTGAACAAGTAAGACAAATTCAACTTGGCTAGATAGACTATACAGAGCAGAGTAAGATTGTTTGATGTTACCAAACGTGGCAAAATTTCTGCTTCATTAAAGTAGTATCCTTGCAAATCAGATGGAGTCTCAGATTGCCCCAATAAATTTGCTGTAACTTGTTGCCAGATGTTAGTTTGATAAAGTGAATATTCCTGTTTCAGCTTTAGCAACTGTCCAACAGATTGAGAGATTTTAGTTTCCACTTCTGACAGATTGCGGCCTGTTAAAAACAGATGAACGCAGTAATCTTTGATGCAGTAGCAAGCATATTCGTTATCTCCTGTATCCAGTCCGCTTTGTATGCCTTCTTGCAGTGATAAAATGCTGTTTTTCGCAGGTTCTTTCCAATGAAGAACTAGGACGCAAAATAAGTTAATTACCTTTGCTTTTAATTCCTTCGCATGGAACTTATCAACCAATTTGAGTGCCAGTTGTCCGGCATGGTATCCTGTCTCAATTTCACCCTGGGCGGAACTGATCGCGGCATACCAAACGTAACCATAAGCAGCTAGAGCAGAATAACCTTGCTGATGGGTCAAGCGGATCATTGTCAGCACGATTGACATCAAAGCGGACGGTCGGGCAAAATAAGCCGAAGGGCAAATTGACATCAGAATTCGCATCGCTGACAGTTGTGCTGAATCAGTCATTTCTGGTAAGCTATCAATCTCTTCTAAGGAAGGTAGCTCGATTGCTTTTGCTTCGTCAGTTACCAATTGAGTTCCTAATAGTTCTACTGCTTGTAAACCTGTTTCTAACGCCTTAATCGGCAAGTTCTGAGCCGTATAAATCTGAACTTTAAGTTCGTAAGCTGTGGCGCGATCGCATGAATTTTTGGCTTGTTGAAGAATCTCCTCTGCCAATTTCTCCGCTCGTTCAAAATTGGCATTGATGTATTCTGCTTCAACGGCTGCTTCATGTAGTTTAAGCGTGAGGTCATATTGCTGCTCCCACTTCCGAGATGACAAAAGGGATAGTCCCATTTGTAAGTACAAAACTGCTGCTTCGTAGGCGGTGGCAGCTTTGGCTTTTTGACCTGCTATTAGATTTAATCGAGCAATTTCTTTTCGTTCTTTGGCTTGGGTAACTAAACTTGATGCTAAATTGAAATGATCGACAATCTCAAAGATTTTTTCGGTTAAATTTTCTGAAGGGGTAGACTGCAAAAGTAGACGAGCAATTTTCAGATGAATTGCCTTTTTTTCAACCTCATCGATCGTGGAATAAGTAGCTTGCTGGATGCGATCGTGTTCAAATCGGTAGTTCTTAATCAACAATTGAGCATTTAGTTCAGAGGTCGAAGAAATTAAACCGGTCTGAATTGCTTGTTTAAGATCCATGAAAACTTCTTTAGCCGATTTTTCCGAAACGGTTGATAAGGCATCAAGATCGAACTCTGCGCCAATGCAAGCGGCTAGACAAAGTACCTGCTGAGTTGTGTTAGGGAGTTTCTTCAGCTTACTAATCATTAATTCTACAACATTGTTGGTAATTCCCATCCTCTCAATTTTGGCAATATCCCAAAGCCATGAGCGGGAGGAAAAATCGAAGGTGAGGAGATGCTCGGTGTAAAGTGTTTTCAGGAATTCATTGACAAAGAAAGGATTTCCTTCTGTTTTCTGTAGTGTTAATTCGGCTAGGGATTGAACGGTTGCGATTTGGGTACGCAAAGTGTCGGCAATTAGTTGGCTAATATGTTCTAGGGTTAGGGGAGTTAGCTGCACTTCATTTACCTGAACTTTTTCCGCTCGCAGTGCTTCTAACATCACGTTTAAAGGATGAATGTCGCTAACTTCATTGTCTCGATAGGAGCCAATCAGGAATAAATGCTGAGTGTCCTGATTTTTCAGGATGAGTTCAATTAACTTCAGGGTAGCTGAATCCGCCCACTGCAAGTCATCGAGAAAGATTGCTAATGGATGATCGGGAGAACAAAAAGCCTGAATAAAGTTAGTAAAAACAAGGTTGAATCGATTTTGTAACTCCGTCGATCCTAGTTCTGGAAGTGCAGGTTGTTTGCCAATAATTAATTCAATCTGCGGAATTACATCTACAATAACTTGTCCATTGGCTCCCAGTGCAGCTAACAATTTTTGTCGCCATCTATCTAGTTGTTCTTCTGTTTCGCTTATGAGTTGTCTGCTCAAATGTTGAAAGGCTGCAACGATAGCTGAGTATGGAATATTGCGCTGAAATTGATCGAATTTACCAGAAATAAAGTAGCCTCGCGCTTTGGTAATCGGCTTGTGAATTTCTGCAACTAAGGCAGATTTGCCCATTCCAGAATAACCTGCTACCAACATCATTTCAGTGTTAGTTCTAGTTAGCAAAGCGGGCTGACTGACTCGCTCAAAACCAGCAAGCAATGCTGCAACTTCAGTGCCGCGCCCATAGAGCTTTTGGGGAATTTGGAAGCGATCGCAAACATCTTGCGTCAATAGAGGAAACTCGGCGATCGTGCCTGTTACTTTCAGTTGCTCTAAACATATTTCTAAATCTGCTTTTAACCCCCAAGCACTCTGATAGCGTTCCTCGGCTGTTTTTGCCATCAGTTTCATTACAATCTGAGAGAGGGCGATTGGCAATGGATCGATTGGTTGAGATTTGGCTACCTGATGGGGTGGAGTTGGTTGTTTTGCTAAATGACAGTGAACTAACTCTAATTCGTCACTGGTAATAAATGGTTGTTTTCCTGTTAGAAGTTCGTAGAAAGTTACGCCTAATGAGTAGAAATCGGTACGGTAATCGAGCGCCCGATTCATTCTTCCCGTTTGCTCTGGAGACATATAAGCTAATGTTCCCTCCAAAACGTTAGGATTCTTTAGCATTGGTACTTCCCTACTAAAAGTGCTGGAGATACCAAAATCAATGAGCTTGATTTTTCCTGTAGTTAAATTAATCAGAATATTGGCAGGATTAATGTCTTTATGGATGACGTTAGCAGCATGAACTTGCCCTAGGATTTCGGCAATTTGTATAGCGATAGTCAAAAATTGTTTCAGAGGTAAAACACGCAGATTGTATTCGCTATTAGTAAGCCATTTGTTGAGCGAAATCCCACCAAAATCCTCAAATATTAAAATGCTGTTCTTGGAAGTCTCTTCTAATCCATAGACTTTTATTGTCCCTTCTAAGTTGAGCGATCGCGTTAGTTCGTACTCCTGCTTGTAGTGAATTTCCTCTGTTGGTTTTGTATAATCCTTTTTGAGTATTTTCAGAATCACAGGTTGGCTATCCTGTTGCCGATTACCTCGGTAGATGAGGGAGTTTTCGCTTTCGTAAAGCCAATTTATCAGTTGATAACCACTAATCTCAATCTCTCGATCCATGCTTTTTAATCTTGGGAGCTAATTGGTTCCGTTGGTTTTATATAATTATGTTTAATTGATAGATATTCGTAGGGACGTGGCATCTTCTTTTCCTTCTTGCTTGTATAAGAAAGCCCTGTCCCTACATTTATAGGAAAGCTATATTCCTAATTTTCTTGTAAAGAAGGACTCCAGCTCTCATACCGAGGATAGTTGCTATATTGAAAACTATTTAGGAACTCACCATTTGTATTTTGAACTAGATGAATGACAGCATCCAAGGCCGATCGCAAAGCTGGCTCTAGCCAACCCCCTTCTACAGAAAAAGCTTCCCCTGCAAAGTAGAGATTTGAACGAGCGCTCAACTCCTGATTATATCTCAGTAGCAAATAATCTGTGTTCCAACTCATCTCTCGGTAGAGTTTGGCACAGCCCCGATAACTTGGCTTTTTCGACCATTGAATTACAATTGGTTGCTGTTCGTCTACATAAGGAGAAATGGGAGTTTGAATGTTAACACAACTCATGAGTAAGTTGTCCAATTCCTTCAAGCACTTTTGAGCCAGAGCGCGATCGGCTTCTTCAATTGTTGCGCTCTCATGGGCCAAACCGAGCAATTTGTTGGCATCATCTTCCCAAGTGTAACTGAGAAGCAGCACTCCCGGCTCGTCCTTAACTGCATACCCGTAGACGCCCTGAAGATAAGTATCGGTGCTGATTAATTGAGGGATCTTTTTACCTTCACCCCAATACCGCTCCTTCAGAGGATAAAATACTTTGCAGCTTGAGATCCAGTGAGAAACTTTGATACTATTCAACACACTAAAGGGGAGTTCAGTTTTGGGATTGAAGCCATCAAAATCGGTACTTATTTGCAAAGCCCAGGTGGGTGCAGTCAGGATTACAGCATCGTAGGTTTTTGGCTCTAGGAACTCAGAAGAAAGCTCGATATTCCCATCCGAGTAACGCTTCAACTTTTGAACAGGGTTCCTCGTGTAGAGATTAATCTGATATTGCTCTAATTTTGTTGCTTGATATAGCGAGATTGGTTCCACAAACTTGCTAACCACAGGTTGATAAAATAGACATTCTGCCAATGACTGAATTCCTAAATAGTTAGGTGGAACTAGAGGTTGACGCAAGCTATCATGGGCTGGAATTTTGTATTCTTCTCCCGGTAAAAAACTTTTCTGACCATCAAATCTGCCCTCAATCAATTGATGATTCTCCCCAAAGCCAAACAGTAAAGTCCGAATGGGATATAAGGAAGAAATATCGTAGAACGCGCCCCAACTGCCATCGCCAGCGCCGATGGTGTAAAATAAATTGGATTCTTCCTCTGTCATGCCCAATCCGCCAAAGAATCCCGGCTGATTTGGATTGTATTCGGTGGCGGGCATATACACCAATTCTCGAAAATTCTTGTCCCAGTAATGCTGTACCAACAGATGCCAGAAGGTTTGCCAGTCCTCGGTTTCATAATGTTTTTGGCACTCATGAATGACCTGAGTGGCAAAGTGCGACCACTTTTGGTAAACTAACCTCAACAGAGGTTCTGGTGGTTCCGGCTCTCCCGCCCGCCAAATGTCGAGGTTAGGTTGGGAGTACGGTTCGTTAACATTGGGACCGTAGCCGTTGTTGAGGAAAATACCTGTATCGGCTACTTTGGAACCAGGGTTGGGGAATGGTTGAGTTGAAATTTGAAACAGACTGCTGTAGTAGTCCATGACGCTATTACCACTTCCGGGATCTGTGAAGTAGGGAATCCGCATCGCGCCCATTTCAAAAACTGTGTGGGAGTCGGTTTGTGGATTGTTGAGGGGAATTGAGTAGGTTCTGCCACCTATGCGATCGCTGGCTTCGTACAAATCGATTGTCGTGTAACCACACCGGAATAGTTCCCTGGCTGCTGTCAAACCAGCCAATCCTGCACCCACGATCGCAATTCTCAGGTTGGGATTCTGATTGTAAGCGATCGCACTCTCTCTAGCATCACTTAAAAGTTTGTAGTAGTTGAAGTTAAAGTCTGCTGTATTCGGAAAATCAAAACGCCAGGTTCTGTTAGGGGTTGCCCTAACTTTTCGTTCAATAGTAGTGATGAATTTGTCGATTCCTGCGTGTAGTCCCATTGTAATTTTCCTTCAACTTACAACTTGAAGCATAACCATCCTATTTTAGGAGGATTCCCTAAGTTAGTCAAGATTACAATAAATATCAAAATCTTAAAACTCAGCCCGAACCGTAAACGAATAATCCCCACCCGGTTCTAATTGATAATCCCACTTTTCTAGAAAACGATGTAGGGGTTCTTGAATCAAAGCCCTACCTTGAGAAGGCTCAAGTATCAGTGTTTTTTCTTCCCGGAAACGCCACTGAAACTGCCACTCAAAACCGCCGGCAGTTACTTCACCTTCAATCGTGCCTTTTTGCCAAGATTGACCAGTAACCCGGACATATGCAGTAGTTTCAGGTAAACGTCTCGAACTCACCTTTTTGTTTCCGCATTTATTGCTGCGATCGTGCGACTATTGTAAAGGCTCATGGACTTTTCCACTCCCTGATGGAGGCTAAGTTCCACAGCTTCTCTAACCAGTTTAAGCACATTTTCTAATAACTGGGTTTCCTCTGAGGAAAATTTTCCTAAAACGAAGGAAATGGTATCTTTCTCCTTCTGAGAAACTTCGTTTTGAGGTTTACCAATGCCGATTCGTAAGCGGGGAAACTTGTCTGTACCCAAATGAGCGATCGCTGATTTCATGCCATTATGCCCGCCTGCGGAACCGGAAAGTCGCATTCTGATTTTGCCGATCGGCAAATCCATATCGTCGTATACTACTAACACCGATTCGGCAGGTATTTTGTACCAATCCGCCACCGCACGAATTGATTGACCGGAAAGATTCATATAGGTCAGCGGTTTCAGCAAGCGAATTTTTTGTCCCCGCGGCCGATTTCCTTCGCCAAAGATGCCTTGAAATTTCCGATTTTCCGACAAAGAAATTTGCCAAGATTGTGCCAAGGCATCGACAGCATTAAAGCCGATGTTGTGTCGGGTGCGATCGTATTTAGGTTCGGGATTTCCTAGGCCAACTATTAACTGAGGAATCACTAATTCGGCTGGTGTTTCTGACTTCTGAGTCTTATTCATCTAAC
Source organism: Oscillatoriales cyanobacterium (assembly GCA_004292745.1). Lineage (GTDB taxonomy): Bacteria > Cyanobacteriota > Cyanobacteriia > Cyanobacteriales > Microcoleaceae > Microcoleus > Microcoleus anatoxicus. The sequence goes on from RDXH01000081.1 coordinate 9,622, forward strand.
TGTTTGCGCTATCTTCCTTGGGATTAGCGGCCGCGAGTTTTTCTGTTTCCGGTTTGCTGCTACTGACGACGGCTTCTTCTAATTGCTTGGCTTCCCGGTTCAACTCGGACTCAAAATCCCGCGAAGCATCCTGAAATCCGCGAAGTGCCTTGCCCATACTGCGACCAATTTCTGGCAATTTTTTCGGACCAAAAACCAATAGGGCGATCGTAAAAATTACTGCCATTTCCGGCAAACCAATGCCAAAAATATTCATTTGTTGCTCCTGCGATCGATTTAATTAGTTATCATTTATTTAGGGAGAAAGTAATCGAAAAGGGCAAGGAAAAAAGGAAAAATGGGAAAAATTAGTTTTTGTCCTTTCTCCTCTACCCTCAGCTTTTACTTGTAGCCTGACTTTTTCGGGCTCAATTTTTAGCGGCCAAGACTCGACCAATCTACATCTACATTCTCTAGAATGAGAGAAGAGTTGTAGATTTGCAAAATAATCAACAAGAACACAAAAAACAGTCCGATAAACGTACTCATCAATAAAGTAGTTCCCCAACCGGGGGCTACCTTGCCGTATTCAGAGTTAAGGGGTTTGAGTATATCTCCTAACCAAGTCCGTTGTGCCATAAGTCACCTGCAATGAATCTCTACAGAAAAGTTTGACATATTTCTAGCGCTAATGGCGATCGCAATTTAGCGACAGGGGTATTGGGCATGGGGCATGGAGCATGGGGCATGGGGCATGGGGCATGGGGCATGGGGCATGGGGTATGGGGCATGGAGCATGGGGCATGGGGCATAGTTTCTTTTTCTTCCCTCTTCCCTCTTCCTTCTGACTTCTGACTTCTGACTTCCATACCGTACCGTGCCTAAAATTAGCAGACTTTGAGACGAATTGTTATTTTTTGTAATATTATGGAGTTGAGCACTCATAATTGATCAAAACTATGGAACCCGCAGCAGTTCTCGGCATTTCCCTGGGCGTGTGTCTGGTGGCAATCACCGGCTTTTCGATATACACCGCCTTTGGCCCTCCCGCTAAGGAATTGAGAGATCCTTTTGAAGAACACGAAGATTAGTCATTAGTCAGTAGTCATTAGTCAGTAGTCATTAGTCAGATTAATGCCCCATGCTCTTCGGCCCGATGCCCCATCTCCCTCTCTCCCTATCCCTCGGAGATATTTTTATATCGGGAAGGGAGTGATTCTGTGGGGCGATCGCCTGTGGGCTACTCGTCAATGGTATATTTTTCAGAAATACAGTAAATCTCTATTCGATTTAAGCTAAAAATTATTAGGTTTCAAGCTAAAGCATCATGGGCAACACATTTGGGCATTTGTTTCGGATTTCGACTTTTGGCGAATCTCATGGCGGTGGGGTGGGAGTGGTAATTGACGGTTGCCCGCCACTCCTGTCCATTGACGCATCGGAAATTCAAGCAGAACTCGATCGCCGCCGTCCGGGCCAAAGCAAAATTACGACTCCCCGTAAAGAGGCTGATAGTTGCGAGATTCTGTCCGGGGTGTTTGAAGGGAAAACTCTGGGAACTCCGATCGCCATTTTAGTCCGCAATCAAGACACTCGTCCCCAAGACTATGGCGAAATGGCGACTACCTATCGCCCTTCCCACGCTGATGCCACCTACGATGCTAAATACGGAATTCGTAACTGGCAAGGCGGGGGTCGCAGTTCGGCAAGGGAAACTATCGGTAGAGTAGCAGCAGGGGCGATCGCCAAAAAAATTCTCAAACAAGTAGCCGGAGTCGAAATAGTCGGCTATGTCAAACGCATCAAAGACTTAGAAGGTGTTACAGACCCCGATACTGTCACCTTAGAACAAGTAGAAAGCAACATAGTTCGCTGTCCCGATGCCGAATGTGCCGAAAGAATGATTGAACTGATTGAAAAAGTTCGCGACAGTGGAGATTCGATCGGCGGTGTTGTCGAATGCGTCGCCCGCAACGTACCCAAAGGTCTGGGAATGCCCGTATTCGATAAGCTAGAAGCTGACTTGGCAAAAGCCGTGATGTCCTTGCCCGCCAGCAAAGGGTTTGAAATTGGATCGGGCTTTGCCGGGACTCTGATGACAGGTAGCCAACACAATGATGAATACTATACTGATGAACAGGGTGTGATTCGTACAGTAACAAACCGTTCTGGTGGAATTCAGGGTGGCATTGCTAACGGCGAAAATATAATTCTGCGGGCCGCCTTCAAGCCAACTGCGACCATTCGTCAGCAGCAACGTACAGTCACCCGCGAGGGAGCAGAAACGCTGCTGGCTGCAAAAGGACGGCACGACCCTTGCGTTTTGCCAAGAGCAGTGCCAATGGTGGAAGCGATGGTAGCTTTAGTGTTGTGCGACCATCTCCTGCGCCATTACGGACAATGTGAAACCTTAAAGTCTGAATTTTAAAATGGAAATCAGCTTGTCCTCTGTAGCGGCAACTCCCTTTGATGATTGCCCTCAACAGTCTGAAGCAATGGAAGGTATAGATGATTTTGTAGTGCAGTTCTGGGGTGTACGGGGCAGTGTTCCGACACCGGGAGTAGAAACTGTTCGCTATGGCGGTAATACTTCTTGTTTGGAAATGCGCGTGGGTGGAAAACGCCTGATTTTTGACGGCGGTACTGGTTTGCGGATGCTGGGAGACCAGTTGCTGCAAGAAATGCCGGTCCAAGCTTATATGTTTTTTACTCACTATCATTGGGATCACATCCAAGGGTTTCCTCTGTTTGCTCCCGCTTTTATCCGTGGGAATAGATTTGATATTTACGGGGCGACTCCACCGGATGGAGATTGCCTGAAAAGGCACTTTGTGGAACGGGTGCTACACTCGAATTCCCCGGTGCCACTGATGGGTTTGCAGGCAGATTTGAATTTCAACGAAATGTATCACAACCAGACTATGATGCTGGATGATATTGAGATTCGGACTGGTTCTCTGAATCACCCCAATACTGCTATGGGATATCGGGTGACTTGGCATGGGAGATCCGTGGTTTATTGTTCGGATACGGAGCATTTTCCCGATCGACTGGATGAAAATATCTATAATCTCGCCCTTGATGCTGATGTGCTCATTTATGACGCGATGTACACGGACGAGGAATATCACAACCCTAAGTCTCCCAAAATAGGCTGGGGACACTCGACTTGGCAGGAAGCGGTGAGAATGGGTAAGGAGGCTAGGGTGAAGCGTGTGGTGATTTTCCACCACGATCCGGCTCATACTGATGATTTTCTCGATCGCATTGCTCTGGAAGTGCAAGTGGCTTTCCCCAAGGCGGTAATGGCGCGGGAAGGCTTGATTTTACCCATCGGCATCTGAATCTTGCTCTTGTATCCATTGCTAATCAACATGATGATGTGGAGTTGGTCAGATCGATCGGCTCCACAATTTTTTAAATTTCTAGCAAACTCATAGGTAAGTGGTATAATCTTTGTTCTATAACTTTTTGGACAGAGTATTTAAGATTTTTTCCTGGTGGAACTGCGTCCGCTTCCAGCCAAGATGTCAGATAATTGGGTCAGGAACCCCGCTCTTAAGAGACGGGGCTTGTAAGAGTAATCAAACAAGCCATTCTGACCAGCCTAAGTCTTCGCGGTGAAAAGGTGACAGTTTTAAATGTCAACAAACACTGCGAGGCGATCGGGTCAAAAGTGGCAGTTGGCAGTCCATAGACTTCCCAAATCCTGGTAACAGATTTATTCTTAAGGACAAAAGCTGAGGTTATGGCTCTGATAAAATAAAAGCGCGATCGGCTGTTTCTGCTGCTGGATATTGACACATCTGAAAAGCTCAGAGCTTTTCGCTACAAGCTGAGAGCTTTTTCAGCAGTCAATTTAACTCACAAGAAAAAGACGATCGCTCTTTGGTTTACCAGTAGCTGCGGCAAGCGAATGTTATGACTTGACTATCAAAATGGCAAATTTACGTTTTAAATCACCAGCTAATCGATACAGATGGATTGCTTTAGGCAGTTTTGCTGTAATTATGGGCATTTCAGGGGCCCTTGCCTACCGTCTAGCCCCGCCTCCCGGATTCATGGCTCAAGGCACTCTGACTTCTAATAGTCCGCCAGTCAAATTTTCTAGCACCGGTACTACTATTCTCAAGCAAGGGGAACAACTGACACCGGATGTTCTGTTGGCAGATAATGTTGTCAAAGCAGTGGCAGATGCCGTGAAGTTGTCGCCTCAACAGGTGAGAGAAAATGCTAGCGTCAAGATTTCTAAGCCGGAACAACCGCTAGAGATTGCTGTTGGGTATCGATCGCTAGATCAGCAGCAAGCCATCAAAACAGCGGATATGTTGATGAAGGGGATGGTGGAAAAGAGCCGCCTGATTAACCAATATCGGTGGCAATCCGTCAATCAATCCCTCAATCAACGCTTGGCACAAGTCACTCAAGAACTGAAACAAGCTCAGCAAAAGCTCGACCAATATGAAAGAGAGCGAGCTCGCCTGTTGCAACAAATCAAGGTTCAGCAAGACTTTTACAACAAAACTCAGCTTGCAATGGCGGATACGCAAGCGTCGGAGAAAGAAATGGTGAGTAGTTTGGCCCCTTCCCAAACGCCACAAATTGTGGCGACACCAACTTCCGATCCGACAGTGCCTTTGATTTTGGGACTTGGCTTGCTGCTGTCTATTTTAGTCAGTCGCGGTTTGATTCCCACGGTGGCGGATTGGAGGTATAAAGCAGCTTTTCAACGAGAAGAGAGCGATCGCCTCCAAAGTGCTTTGTACCGACTGATCAAAGAAGGTAATGGGGAAATCACTCTGGTGCGATTTGCGATGGAGACGCGACTGTCGCCGGATGTCGCCCAGCGTTTTTTGAACGAACAAGCGGAAGTCTTTAATGCTCATTGCGAAATTAAAGACGACGGTAGTATCTTTTATCACTTTCACATTTAAAGGATGGCGGGCGATCGCCCTCTATTGAATACCTTAGCCGATCGAGTTTTCGGATTGCTCGATCGGCTTGCTTATAGGATCTATACCCAGCGGAACCAACGCCAATCCGGGTGAAAAAACCCCTCTTGAGCCTGGGGGGACCAGAGGCAAGGGGAGAGGGGCCAGGAGAGAGAGAAATTAGCCGATCGACCCTAAAGTGGGTAGCTTTGCCCGGATTTGCGATCGGGATTGGCCTCCTTGGGAAACAGGAATCAGTCCATCAGCAACCTCATTTGTTAAAAAATATTAACTTTTTGACTGTTTGGCTCCAGATATGTATAATGGAGACAAATACGTAAATATACGGTTGTTTTTTATAAAGATAGCCAAAATTAAGTATATTACATTGGATAAAATTGCTGATAAAGTCTGCGGGAATCGGTATAAGCACTTGATTGTTGACAGAGAAATAAATCAGCGAACTAAGCAGGTTTGACATCAAAACCTGGATTTAGCAACATCCTGGAATCAGCATTGGGCGATCCAACTGCGCCTTCCCCTAGGGAAATTTTGTAACCATATATTGAGGCGAAAAGATCATGTTTTTAATACTGTGTTGTTCTTTAATATTTTATTTTTTGTTAATGTCAATAGCCAATTACGGCGATACTGGAATTTGACACTCACCGCGCCCAAGCGACGGTGATTCTTAGATCCTAAACCAGACTTAAATCAAGAACATTGCTGCACTTAACCCAGAGATCCAATCTCCCTAAGCGTTTACTGTATCGAGTACAGAAGTTCCGACGTGCCCCGTCGTACCTATCCCACGATTAAGGATATTAATTGCGGCATTACGATCCCTATCCATTTCACATCCACACTGACAAATGTGGGTGCGAGTGGATAGAAATTTTTTAACGACTTCCCCGCAATTACTGCATTCTTGACTGGTGTATGCAGGATTTACCGCGATGGTAATCCGACCAAACACTTTCCCAAAGTATTCTAAGAACACTCTGAACTGATACCAAGAAGCATCGCTGATTGACTTAGCCAGACAATGATTTTTCACTAGGTTAGATATTCTCAAATCGACCTAAACTACTACATCGTTTGATGTGATTACGCACCTTGCCAATTTGATAGCATGGTCTTTACGCTGTCTACTTATTTTGAGATGTCGCTTACCTAAAATCACTTTGGCTTTGCGGCGATTTGACCCACCTTTGACCTTCCGACTGACAAGACGCCCGGCCTGTTTCAATCGTGCTTCACCTCTACGCAGAAATCTAGGATTAGGAGCCATGAAGCCATTTGAATCGGTGTAAAACTCTTTTAGTCCTACATCTAATCCAATTGTTTTACCTGTCATTGGAGCGGTTTCTAGTCGTTCTACAGAGATGCAAAACTGGACATAATATCCATCTGCTCGTTTAACCAACCGCACCCGCTTAATTTTGTCTGGTTGATAGAAATTCAGATCGCGAGTCCCTTTTAACTTTAGTCTGCCAATTCCACACTTATCGGTAAAGGTGATTGATTTTCTATCGAATGAAAGCTTCCAAGAATTAGTTTTGTACTCAACAGAACGACTATCTTTCTGGAATTTAGGAAACCCAACTCTTTTGCCTTTAATGCCTTTTTTGACACGATCGTAAAAGCGGGAAATACTAGCCCATGCTCTTTCTGCACTAGCCTGCCTGGCCATCGCACCCAACTTATTTGCACTCGTCAAATTCTTTTGCCCAAATCGCACAATACTTAGAAAGATCGAACCAAGATTTAGCGCCACCATCCATCCACAGTCGGATTGATTTGTTGCGAATGAATTGACAAATTCTAATCGCTTCATCGATCGCCTGGAACTGGTCTGGTTTTGCGTAAGCCTTGAATTCGAGAACGAGCATTTTTTTTCCTCCTGCTCCTATGATACTATGCTTGTCACAGGAATATGGAATTTGTCCAAGAACATGGAGAAATTCCCCCTAGAAGGGGGAGGCTCTAACCCCAATTTTCTGGTAGGCTAATGCAGCCTTGAATCCACTGTTTTGCCAATCAAAAATTTATGGATGAAGGAGTCGTTAAGTACCACTGTGACTGGACTTTTGCAGAACCTGTAGCTGTCGAGACCATAGTAGATTTGATGGCATGGCGCGATCGCCTCCACTCTTTGGGACTAATTGGGGTGTACGACAATGGCATCGGCTTTGGTAACGTGAGCGTCAGACTCGGTAATTCTTGCCAGTTCATAATTTCAGGTACCCAGACAGCACACTTGTCAACTCTGGGGCCTGAATTCTACTGTACTGTCACCGAATTTAACTTGGAAGAAAATTTCCTGGGCTGTCGCGGGCCGGTACCAGCTTCTTCCGAGTCTCTGACTCACGCGGCGCTGTACCTTCATCGGGATGATGTCGGTGGTATCATTCACGTTCATAACCCTCAACTGTGGCAGCAACTGCTGTTCCAGATTCCGACTACTAGAAAAGAGATACCTTACGGGACTCCTGGGATGGCATGGGAAATGTTTAGGCTGTTTGAGGAAGAGAATTTGGGCGATCGCAAAATTCTGGCGATGGCGGGCCATGAGGA
>RDXH01000351.1 GCA_004292745.1 Oscillatoriales cyanobacterium
CAGCAGCACATACCACCGGTTCTCCGTTCAGAGTCCCAGTGTTAATATATCTGAGAGTACCGTTGTCGTAGTTTCGCTGAAATCTTCGACCTACCTCTTCGCAGCGTCTTTGAGCAGTCCACGGTGGCGGAAAATAGTTGTTAGAAGTCCAGCGAACGAGTGGCACATTCCCCCGTGGGGTGCGAACCAAGGTGACAGGCTGTCTGTTGAGAGTAGCGCAGAAAAAGCTATTATTTCCCGCACGGCTGGGTTGACAAAACAGCGCAGTTGTGCTTGCAGAAACAACTAGCCCTGTCAGGAGTCCCGTCAAGATTTTGGATTTCATAAATATAAATTTTTGATATATTCTCTCACAGCTCAGCTACATTTGCAACCTGGAATTTATCCTGATGCTAAAGCTAGCTAACCGCAAATCTGTCAGGGTGCATCTCAATTTGGTAAGGGCGAAGCATTCCGGCAGACAATTTATTAGCAATCGCCAGAGATTTACTGCCGGAATGCTTCGCCCCTACGAATATATTTATTTGCAAAAATTGAGATGCACCTATCTGTCATAATTTATTTAAACCAAAAAATCATATGTGGGTAGAAATAACAGCGCTAAATCAAGTTCCAGAATCGGATATTTTACGAGTAAAAGTTGAGGAGACTTCACTGATTTTAAACCGTCAAGGTATGAATGTCACTTGTTACCGCAATGCTTGCACTCATTTGGAATATCCGATTGATATGGGTAAGATAAGTGATGGCATTATTACCTGTCCTTTTCACAAATTTCGGTACAAATTAGATACGGGTAAATGTTTGAATGCACCTGCGGATTCTCTCGAATCGTATCCGATCAAGATTGAGGGCGATCGCGTTTTTGTAGAAATCAATTAGTTATAGAGTCGGTCTAAATGAGTTGTGAAAAAAAAGTTTTAAACTGAGATATTGCACCATTCTCAACAAGCTTTTTATGGACGGTCAGGATGCCCATCCTACAAGAAATTCACTCTTTGTGGAACAGGCCGGAGAGCCTGTTGCTGAGAATGGTGCAAGATGTGATTTTAAACGAACCGCGAAGGCGCGAAGAACGCGAAGAACGGAAAGAGAAGAGAGTTTTAGGACTTATTTAGACTCACTATAGAAGAGGGAAGTAAGAAAATGCCACAATAGCAATAGTTTCAGTAATTACAGGATTTACGCACTCCGACAAAGAAACCGGGTGTTTTACGAAATAGTTGGTTACACACTCTAAATTAGGTGAAAAACCCGGTTTCTGGAATCGTGCGTAGTTTATACTATTTTCGATCGCCATTGACGGTATAAAATCGCCAAAAGTCCGATCGCACCAAACCCCAAAAGCAGCCATTCTTCTGGTTCAGGAACTCCCGAAACATTCAAAGGATTGCTCGGTTTAGTCAACTCTTCTTTACCGGATTCTACCTCGCGTTCAAATCGATCTGTTTTCGCTTCGGCTTGTTTTAGCTGCTCTCTTTGGTCATCATTCACTAACACAATCATGGAAGAATAAGGTGTCACTACATTAAAGGTTTTTGCCAGGGAGTGCATCGCATCTAACTGAGTCAATTGATTGGAAGTTTTCTGTTTGCTAAGTGCTGTAATTAATTGTCGTGCTGCTATAGGTTTAAAACCTTGATTTTTGTCATTTTTTAACTCTGTAGCAGTCGATTTCTGAGTTTTTTCCGATTTCGGCTTTTTGGCATAACTCCAAGCATAGCCATCAACAACACTAATTACAGACTTGCCAGATGCTGCTGTCGTCGCGACTCGCTGCATTGCTTCTTTAAGATCCGTAGCAACTCCGCCACCGCTATCTTGAATCACTTTTAAAGTAGCGTCGTCATAACCTGGTGGTAAACCTCCCAAATGCACTGTCCACAACGGTGCAGCCATGGAAACTGTGTTTTTGCGATCGTCTGATAATTCGTAACTATGCCGATCGCTCACCAAGAATACACTATCATAAGTGCGATCGCCTCGCAACTGAGCAAACTGTTGCAAGATATCCTTCAATTGAATCGAACCATAAAAGGTTAACTTTTCTACATTAAAACTGCGTAAATTTTCTACCAACTTCGGGGACATACCGGGCGCACTCGACACATATAAATCCACATTATTTGTGGCTAAAATATTCTTTTTCAACCACTCAAAATTATCCTTGAGTTCTTTAGTTTCCGTCGCCATACTGCGAGAAGTATCCAGCACCAAGGCTAATTTTTTTACCTGTGGCAAAAAGTAATTTACATCAATCAGTGGCTGAGCAAAAATAGTATTTTTTTCCGGTAAGTTCGCTAGGTGTGGTATAATTTGTGGCGGTGCAACAGCGGGCAAAAATGCTGGAAGCCAAATTTCTTTTGCCTCTTTTCCATTGTAGTTTACCTGTTTCCCCGCCATAGTGCGACGAGTCTTTTGGTCCCAAAAAATATTGCGTTTCTCGGCTAAATTCGGCATCGCCCAACCCTGTGCTTGTCGCATCACTTTGTAAGTCAGCCAGAGGTGCATTTCCGTGGGCCCGTCAGTTTGTCTAAATTCTCGTTTAGCAGGGATGGGAAAAGCCCGCAAGCGATATTGTTTCGGACCAATTTGTTCTAGCAAAGCCGGATCGACATTTTCTCTCACCTGCTGATTGTAGACTTGTTGAGCGGCACCTCGTGGCGATACAGTAAATGGAAAACGTTTTTTCAAATCCCCAGTATCACCAAGCCAAATTCCTGTTACTGCGGCGCTTTCTGGCAGCGAAAAGTAGTAAAATACTTCTTGCAAGTTTGGTGTTTGATTTTTGTAAACTTCGTAGAGTTGAATATCTGCCCAATCACCATGTTCTTTGACTGTTACTTCTTGGGATTGCAACCATACTTTTTCTTGATTGACATTCAGCAAACCTGCTTTAGCTTCTTCCCGATTTGAGGTGGATTGTACGGCGTGTTTGACTGCTTTGGCATCACCTTTTTGCAATTCCGTATCAAAGAATTCACCGTAGAGTTTTTCGGCTTTCTTGATATCAGCATCAGAACCTTGATACAAAAACGAAGACATTAAAAAATTATAGCTGTTCTGCACAGCCTTAGCCGCACTTTCATTCAAATTCAAAGTATTTTTGTACATCTCAGAAATGTGGTTGTTTTCTTCCACAGTGCTGAGGTAGCGGTAAGGTGACAAATAAGCATTAACTAAGCCCGATCGCTGTTGTTGCAAAGTTGCAAAAATAGCTACCCAAGTTGCGATTACTGCTAAACTTCCGAAAATTGCCTGATTTTTACCATATTGAGAAGCAAAGCTCCGAAATATTTTGTAACCTGACTGAAGATATAGAAAGCCATAAAGTGAAGGCATTACCACGAATAAGCTGGAGGTAAAGCCAAACATAATTAAGGATAATGGCAGCCACCAAATTGTATAGAATGAAATGTATTGAAAA
>RDXH01000352.1 GCA_004292745.1 Oscillatoriales cyanobacterium
CTGTACTTTCTGCGATCGCCAGAATCAGTTGACGTCCCATAACTAATGACCTCTAAATAGTATCTTCATTCTATGCAACTTCATATAAAATTGGTATAATCGATCGCGTGCCGAAACTGAGTTATGCTGCGGCTTATGGGAAACAGGCGCTGCGGGATAAGCTGATCGAGCACAGGCTGTATATCACCAAACACGGTGATGATATGCCGGAAATCCGCGATTGGAAGTGGCCTCACGGTGGCGCTGTTATGTCGGATGCGCCGAAGGAAACTAAAGATCCGACGGTGACGGGAGATCAAACAGTGCGATCGGGTGCACCGGGTAATTTCGATTGTTAGTTGCTATGAGAAATCTGTCGTTTGTCCGCGATTCCGCCAGGGGTTGAAAACCCCTGTCTCATAGCAAAAGTCGGTTGAAACCGACTATGGATTTGAGATTTTAGATATTTGATAGGGAATTATTGATTGGAGATTGGAGATTGGAGATGGAAAATTAGGAATTAAGTGGTTGATTTAATTAGCTTTTAAGTCCTCTTTCAGAGGACTTTCGCTATGAGACGGGGGTTTTTAACCCCCGGCGGACTTGCGGGTTAATCGATATCTTCATGCCTAGACTATCTGCGTTATTGAGGCTAGCGCGCGATCGAGTAATACCTCAATTTGGGCGCGAGTTACTCCCGGAAACCATTCGAGAAACTGGTCAATAGAGGCCCCATCTTTAAGGTTCTCGAAAAAGGCGGCAACAGGTACGCGCGTTCCCCGAAATACCCATGCACCACTCACCTTGGTTGGATGACGTTCAATGACTTCAAATAGGTCTATAGTCTGCATAACATTCGTCGCTTTTTGCGGATGAAGTAAAACAACTAAGATATAATTAATTTTAGCATAAATCAACGGTGGTTTAGGATTAGTACATTCAAAAGGATCGGTAATGCTTAAAGAAATAGAAATCCAAAATTTTAGGTGCTTTGAGCAAATCAAAATTTCTGGGTTTGAAAGAGTAAATTTAATCGGCGGTAAAAACAATGCTGGCAAAACAGCATTACTAGAAGCACTTTTTCTCAATTTTGCTCCCGATGCTAGCAGTCTCGTAATCCTAAGAGATCTGAGAAGAGAGCCATCAAAAGCCCTAGAAGCTATGCCTGATAGAGCCTGGGACAACTTATTTTATGCACTAAAAAAAGATAGATTTATAGTAATTATTGGCAAAGACGACAACAATAACACCGATCGATTAGAAATTAAAGTAGAAATCAATTCAATTAAAAATAAGATAAATTTTGAGTTCATGAGAAACGAAGACCAATCTACTTGGTCATTATCACCGGTTGCTGCCGGAGGTTTACTCAATTTTCGGATTTCTCTTGACGAAGTACCAATCATTCCCTCCTGGCTCAGGATTTCGGGAAAAAAACTCACAGAAGCATACGATAACGCGCGTTTGGATGACAAAGATAGCGAAGTTTTAAAAGCTTTTCAAATTCTCGATCCTACAATCGAATCTGTAGAGAGTTTTTCAATTGGCGAACCCACGCTATACTTGAGAAGAAAAGGCGAAAAGCGTTTGCCTTTATCATTGTTTGGAGATGCCATTAACAGAGTTGCAGAAATAATCCTTAAACTGGTAAACAGCGAACACAAAATACTGCTAATTGATGAGATAGAAAATGGCATACACTATAAAAACCAGCGGGAGTTTTGGAGAGTCTTATTTCGGTTGGCGGTTGAACTGGATACCCAGATTTTTGCGACAACTCACAGTTTAGAGATGCTTCAAGCATTTGCTGATGTTGGCTTGGAACCTAATCAAGAATGCAGCAGCGCCTATTTTGAACTAGCAAGGAAACTCAAAACAAATCAAATAATCGGAAGTCGGCTCGATTTGGAAACTTTGAATTACGCACTAGAGCATAAAGAAGGAGTGAGAGGTGAGTAATATTGTCATAGTAGAAAGTAAAAATGATAAAATTTTCATGCAGGCAATGGTTGAAAAACTAAACTGCGATATCCAGGTAGCATCACCTATTTATATAGATGATTATCAAAGTTTGGAAGGCTTGAGCGAAACAGAGTTAATCAAAGCTTTAAAAAATTTAGAAAGAAAGATTGACAGAAAAGATATCGAAAAGATTGGAATTATTATTGATATTGATAATTTTTCAGAGCAAGAACGGCTAAGATTCGTAGATAGATGTATAAAACAAGTGTTTGAATCTGAAAGCTTGTCAAGCACTAAACAATTTATCGATATTTGTACAACAGATTATGGAACAAATGCAAAATTGGCTTGTTACTTTACAAATGTTGGAGGTAAAGGCGAACTGGAAACGCTTTTAAAGGCAATCAAGGCTAAAGATTCGACCTATGCTGATTGTTTGGATAGCTGGAAAAGTTGCATAGAAAACCAGGGGAAAAAAATCAACCAGAAAGAGTTTGATAAATTCTGGGTTAGCAACTATATTAGATTTGATACTTGCTCAAAGCAGGAACAGAAACAAGCAGGAGGGAAATGCAGTATGTCTAAGTTTGATTATGTTATGCAACACAAAAAAGATATTTGGGATTGGGATAATCCGGCTCTTGATGATTTGAAGGATTTTTTTAAACTTTTTTGTTAAAATTATAAAATTCACATACAATCAATAGCAAAGGGAGCATCCCGATTGTGCAAACATATCCGCAAGGGCGAAGCATTCGCGCCTGTATCCTATCGACTATACGATAGATTTTCAGCGCGAATGCTTCGCCCCTACAAAAACGGGATGCTCTCATATCAAATCCGTTGGTATCAATATTATTCATCTCTTTCTTCTCTTCCTCTGTGCCCTCTGCGCCCTCTGTGGTTAATAAAAAAAATCTGTTCACCAAATAAGATATCGATATGAGCCTAAAAATCTACTTTCTACGCCACGGTGAAACAGTTTACAGCAAAAGTGGCGGTTTCTGCGGCGACCTCGACCCAGAATTGACAGCCGAAGGTTCTATGATGGCCGAACAGTTTGCCACAACTTACGCGAAATTGCCTTGGAATGCTGTTTATGTCAGTCCCATGAAACGGACGATCGCAACTGCAACACCTTTGTGCGATACTGTGGGGATTGAAATGCAGCTTCGCGACGGACTTAAGGAAATTAAGTACGGCAAGTGGGAAGGCGAAACGGTTGAATATGTTCGCGAAAAATATGCTG
>RDXH01000082.1 GCA_004292745.1 Oscillatoriales cyanobacterium
AGCTAACTACATGAATTCTAAGCATACCAGATAACAAGTATTATCTTATCAAAAAAGATGAATGAAATAAGTTTTGTGTATGAGATGCTCATGCAAACAAAGCAAAACAATCTGAAGCCAAACCTAACTCAAGCCCTAAAGAAGAAGTACGATCGCAAACTACTTCATCTACACCCTCGGATTCAACTGAACGAGTAAGCTTTAACAAAGGTAGTACAGGAGCGACAATTAGTAACAGCGTAACAACCAATCAAAAAAAGCGCTACTTGCTCAACTGCGGTAGAGGAGAGCGGATGACTGTGCAAATCAGGCAGGGAGGTATTAATATTGCAATTATTGCTCCTAACGATCAAACAATTGGCAATGTTATAAAGGCTGGAACTCAATGGCAGGGTCAATTGCCAAGTGAAGGAGATTATATTATTGAAGTTTCTGCACCGAATCAGTCAGACTACACAATTAATATTGAAGTCTTACCTTCCAAAAAGACTCCGGTGAGTTCGACACCTGCAACAAATACTCCGGTGAGTTCGACACCTGAGCAAACTCTCAAGAGCTTTTATGAACTGACCACAAAAGATAATAAGGCAGCCGGGAAAAAATTTACAACTGATAATTTCAGGAATAAATACCGTTCAACAGATGCAGACAATCAAGAAACATTTGTCAGTAATTTTAATTCTATCGAAATTATTGATAGCCCGAAGCCTACGAAAGAATCATCGCCGACTAGACCGATAATGACAGTTTTCTTGCGTTATTCTCCTAAAGATAGTAGAGAACAAGTGTGTGAATATAGAGATTTTGCTTTTGTACTCAATAATAATTATTATTTAATAGATGATGAGATTGGCCAACCAACTCAAGCATCCTGCCCTTAAAAAATAGTTCATATTTTATGTATTCATGGAAGCGATCGCCCTTAATGTCGAAAAGTGCGATCGCCTCCCATTCACCAAAAGTAATCTTCCCTGATTTAATTAAAATAGCGAACCCTTTTTCAGTGGCATGGTCGGGTACTTTTGATAAAGTGGGAGACATAAAATGAACGTTACTCAATTAATAGAAACATTAAATGCTAATAAATTCATGCGATCAGATGAGGAAGTAATGAGTTTTGACTTCACTTTAGCCGAACTTGCCCTACATCCTAACAGCGAATATTTGCCAGCACTATATCTAGTTTTAGATGACAGATGCGAACAACATGAAGTCATGTATGGTCTAATTCATTTTCTGGAGTCTTTTGAACTCAAAGACCAGTTGCAGGCGTTTATTGATAGCATAGACCGGATGATTGTGAATGCGAAAGAATGGACAATGATTCTACTTTATGGAATTCTCAATCAGGATTTAGCCCGGAGTTTATATGGCCAGATGTTACATTCTACCCATTCTCAAAATCGGGATTTATGTACGCATTTGCTGCGCGAAATAGTTGCTAATGAATCCCCTCCTTTATCTTCCCATGCTGAGTCAGTTATTTCCGGCGTAATTGCGATCGACATTAATATTGATGAAATTAAGACGGATCTGTCGAGCTTTCTTAAACTCATCCAAGATGGGAATATCTTGGTACTTTTACAAGACGATCGCCCAATAGCCGAAATTAAACCTATCAGATAAAGCGTGTCGCCATTAGATAGGAGCGATCCCCTGATGAATAACTATATCAATAAAGAGGTAGATTGCGATTTACTGTTGGGTGGGGGCGGGTTTATTGATATTGTTTGTAGTTGTTAGATATTGTTGGTGAACCCGCCCCTACAGCAATCACTATCTACCGATCGGGCATCATATTAATTACAAAACAAACTCGGCTCTACATGAAAAAAACTCCCTAGAATAAATGCCAACTCTTTGCTAATATCCCGATCGCCATTAACGACTTCAGACACTCTTTTTTCAGATCCCATAACGGGCACCAAATCCGCAGGCTGTAACTCTCTTTGTTCCATCAAAAACAGCAATATTGAATGAGGCGTTGCTGTGGCTGCTGGTGCGTAGTATTCTTGCTCAAATTTTTCAATCAATGCAATCAGCAATTCATATAACTCATTTTCTTCAGGAGTGCGATCGCGCTGGTGTATCAACTCTTCCACCATAGCCAGAGCCTTCTCATTATCCGCTTCATTTCTAATTATTTTCGGCTGGTACTGAGACAATAACTCTTTATATTTATCTGGATTAAAAGTAAGGGTCATTTTTCCATTTCTCCTTACCCGAAACAAGTCAAATAAACTTGCTTCTATCGAAATTGCTAATACATCTTCCCGTTTCATTATTACTTCTACCAATCCTTTACCTATATTTTAACACAGCTATTCCCAAAGCTAAGATTATTAACTATAGCAATCCTAAATCATTTGTGAAATTTCTCTCTTACCCCCTCCCCTTACTAAGGGGAGGGTTGGGGTGGGGTAAAAACTTTACGACTCCTGCAAGGATTGCTATATGATGAGGAAGTAATGAGTTTTGACGTGGTATATATTTTATATTAAATATAAAATATTTTTTGCATTCTTCCTTCTTGCTTCTACTTACTAATTGATGGGAATTTTTTAGTTTCTTTGAGTAGTTGGAGATGCTAAAGGTTGAGTATTGTTTTTAGGGCTTTCTGGCTGATTTTTTGGTTCAGGTTTTGGTGGTGGTGGCGGAAAAGTAGCCGCCCGTCTGGGTATTTGTATAGCTGTTCGGAAGGCAGAAAATGGGAAGAAAGTTTGAAATTTTGACAAGCGCTCTTCAAGAGATTCCGGTGTTAATTCCCACAAACTTTCGTAGTAAAAAAAAGCCACACCTAAGCCGTATTCTTGGACTGCTCGCACCTGAGATTGAATTTGGTGCATGGGAACTGGACGATTTCTTAAACCTGTCATAATCCCAACTCCTGTGGGAATTTTTTGCTGGGTTTCTTGCATTTCTGGACGATTGATTTTGTTAATAAACGATGCTAAATCGGGGCGGTAAACTTGCACAATTAGCTCGTCGGCAATATCTAACCTTACCCAAGCTAGCCAATCTTGCAGGTGATGCTTGTAAGCAAATTCGTAGTAATTGGGAGAAATGGAGAAAATTGCATTGGGTTTTACTGCTTTTACAGCTTGATTTAATTGTGACATAAATGCCGTAATTTTATTAGCTCGCCACTGCACCCAAGCCGGATCTTGAAAATCTGTTGGAGGAGCTTTTTTGGTTTCTTTAGTATACAGTGCAACGGTGTAGGCATCGTAACCAAATTCCGATGGCAAACTCATGTGATCGTCAAATTGAATGCCATCAGTATTGTATTTAGTAGTGACTTCTAGTACGAGTTCGGTAATGAATTGCTGCACTTCGGGATGAAAAGGGTTTAACCAAACTACTTCGCCACCCGCACCGTTTGATGTCTGGGTTCCGTCTTGTTTTTGTGTTAGCCAATCGGGATTATTTAATGCTAATTCTGAGCTGGGAGGAGTCATGAAACCAAACTCAAACCAGGGAATTACTAACAATCTTTGGCGATGAGATTGCTCGATTAAATCTGCTAGCATATCTTGTCCGTCTAAGCCTCTGTACACAAAGGGTTGAATATCTCTTTGTTGGGCGACAGGACTAGGATACATCACATAGCCAGAATTCCAAATTACGGGATAAATAGTGTTGAAATTTAACTGTTTGAGTTTGGTGACTGCTTCTGTTACTTTGCGCCGATCTCTGAGGATGTCTTTGTCGTTTGTTGTCATCCAAACTCCGCGAATTTCCTGACGTGGTTGCTGGGCGATCGCCGGAATCAAGTTGTTCGCTAGCAGTGCTATCATGAAGGAGATGGCAAATAAAAGCGGGAGAATAGGTTTAATCGATCGCAGCCAACCGCGAGGAATGATGCCTAATGTCATAGTGTTAAATGGTGAGTTTGCTCTTAGACATCTCCAAAAATGATGGTGGGGTAAGCCCGAAAGCCAGCCATTGACAGGCTTTTATGGAGACGGTTATCGAAACACACCCTGGCATAATTTGCTAATGAAATTTAGTCGTTCTACAGTCTACAACCATTTGTGCTGATTTGCTAAGATGTCTAATATTGATACATGAAATATCCATGCCACAACATTTAGTTTTAATTGGTGGCGGTCATAGTCATGCTATTGTATTGAAAATGTTCCGCATGAAACCGCTGTCGGGAGTGCATTTGACTCTGATTACCGACGTGCTGTACGCACCCTATTCGGGGATGCTACCGGGACACATTGCGGGTTTTTACAGTTATGAGGAATGTCACATCGATTTGCGTTCTCTCTGTGAATTTACTCAGTGCGAGATATTGGTCGATCGGGCGATCGCGATCGACTTTAACAAAAATCAAGTAATTTGTCAAAATCGCCCCCCCGTTAGCTTTGACTTGCTTTCGATCGATATCGGCAGCACTCCCGCGACTTTATCCGTACCTGGTGCGGCCCAATATGCAATTCCAGCTAAACCAGTCCCGGAGTTTTTAGCTAACTGGAATCAGTTAATTACATCGCCAGCAAATTATCTCAATCAACCGTTGAATATTGCCATTGTTGGTGGTGGTGCAGGCGGTGTAGAATTAGCATTAAATATGCAATATCGTCTGGCTAAAAAAACAGATAATTATCAAATTAACTTGGTTCACAGCGGTGCGGAATTAATGCCACAACACAACCAAAGAGTACGTCATCGCCTCAAAAAAATCATCATTAATAGCGGTATCAAACTGCACTTAATGGAAAAAGTGGTGGGGATCAAAAACACCAAAATAATTGACAAAAATAAAAGTTCAGAATGCCACATACCAAATTACGAAATTGCCTGTGAATCCGGATTAAGATTAGACGTAAATCGTATTTTTTGGGTGACACAAGCCTCCGCAGCTAATTGGATAAAAACATCGGGTTTAGCCACGGACTCCAACGGGTTTATCCAAGTCAATGATTACTTGCAATCTGTGTCTCACCCTCATGTATTTGCCGCTGGGGATATCTGCACGATGATTAATTATCCGCGCCCCAAAGCAGGAGTATTTGCGGTGCGCCAGGGCCCGCCTTTATTTGAAAATTTGCAGCAATTTTTGTTAGCCCAACCGCTAAAACCCTTTGCACCACAAGCCCAATATTTAGGGCTAATTGGTACTGGGAATAAATTGGCGATCGCCTCTCGTGGCTCTTGGATGTGGGAATCCCGGCTACTCTGGTACTGGAAAGATTGGATCGATCGCCAATTTATGCAAAAATTTAAGCATAAAAATTAGTATTTGGGCAAAAAGGCGATCGGCGTAATTCCGCTAACCTAAAAAAACAGCAGATCCAACTAGCCCCAAATTGAAAAATAGGAGGATTCTGATTTATGATAGTAGTAACCGCAGAAAGGAGTAAAGACTAAATATGTTCAGAAAAATTGGTTTTTGGCTGATTTGGATTGCCTTTAGCACCTACGCTTTTGTATTTGCACCTCCCGACAGCCCCGAAACATTGACCTTAATTACCAATCTTTCCACCGGGAAAATAGCAGAAATCAACCCTTTAATTGTCGCCTTGTTCAATATCATGGGCGTGTGGCCAATCATCTATAGTTGCGTCTTATTTGCTGACGGTAGAGGACAAAAAATACCAGCCTGGTTATTTGCCATTTTATCCTTTGGTGTCGGTGCATTTGCCTTATTGCCTTATTTAGCCCTACGGCAACCGAATCCTGAATTTGTTGGGAATAAAAATACTTTTTTAAAGGTATTAGACTCCCGGTTTACGGGAATTATATTAACATTAGGCGCTGCTGGTTTAGTTGCCTTTGGCTTGACAACAGGCGATTGGTCAGATTTTATTAGCCAATGGCAGACTAGCCGCTTTATTCATGTAATGAGTTTAGATTTTTGTATGCTTTCCCTGTTATTTCCCGCCTTGCTGGGAGATGACATGGCGCGCCGAGGAATGCACAATAGCACAGTTTTTTGGGCGGTAACATTAGTTCCTTTGTTTGGCCCCCTAGTTTATTTGTGTACGCGCCAGTCTTTGCCGGAAAATACAGTGCAAACTGTTACAAATTAGACAGCAGGGCTGACAATTATCAGTTTACTTTAGGACTCAATGTCATCATACTAGAAACAGGCTTTCTGGCCTGTTCCACAACATGAAAAAATTTCCGATCGTTGGTATCACTACATATAACCGCTGTCAAGCAGGCGAATATCGCTTAAATGGATCTTATATTGATGCAGTGCAAGCGGCTGGCGGCATCCCGATTTTACTACCGCCCAATCAATTAAATCCAGCTAGTATTTTTGATGTAGTAGATGGTTTGATTTTTTCCGGTGGCGGAGATATTAATCCACAACTTTATGGCGGTGCGATCGATCGCACGGTTTATGCGATCGATGCAGAACGTGATAACTTTGAACTAGCCTTAGCCAAACTAGCTTTCAAAGCTGACATACCTGTTTTGGGAGTTTGTCGGGGAATGCAAATGCTGAATGTAGCTAGCGGTGGTAGTTTGGTGACTCACGTACCCCATGCTTACGGAGAGGAAGTGAGTCATGGATCGGGAATTCCCCCTCGTGCGATCGAGCATAGCATTGAAATTGAACCCAACAGTCGGCTAGCAAAAATTATGGGAACAACTTCCACAACCGTTGTTTCTTGGCATCATCAAGCTGTGCGGAAAGTAACATCCGATTGGCGAATTGTAGCCGAGGCATCAGACACTTTGGTAGAAGCAATGGAGTATCAAAATCACCCGTGGATGATTGCAATTCAATGGCATCCGGAAATGTCCCCAAAATGTTTGATAAACTCTCGAATTTTTCGCGCTTTCGTAGAAGCAGCAGCTTCTAAATTGATGAATTATACCAATTCAAATTCAAATCAAATTCATACATTTTGATAGTCACTTATTCTTGATAGTCAGTGTCTATTTCAATATCAAGGGTATCTTCATCTATTCTGATATACAGAACATTCGGGCGACAGCAAACTTGACAATCTTCAATGTATGATTGCTCCATTCCCCCGCTGATATCCACAAAAGTTGTACTCGGTTCGCCGCAAAAAGCACAGTAATATTCAGCCGTTGTTTGCATCTTTTTCGCACTCTTTCTTGGTAACTTCGTGGCGGTAACGAAACATATCTGTTAGTCGCATTTCCACCCACCAACCTAATAATAGATCGACCATCGGGCCACCGGGTATCGAAAAGGCGATCGCATCTGTCAATCTAGTTTTACCATTTTCTGTGGTAAACTCGTGTCGATGAGTCCAACTCGCCATCGGCCCCTCAGTTTGTTCATCAACAAATAACCTATACTGTTGGCACTCAGTATGAGTCGCCACCCACTTTACCGGAATCGGCCCCAATGAAAGACGAAATTCCGATACAGCACCCACACCAAGTCCACCTTCGCGGCGAATGATTTTCACCGGTTGCCAAGGCGGAGTTAATATGTGCAAAATATCTGGTCTTTCGTGAAAGTTCCAGACACTTTCAACCGTCGCATCAATTAGCGATGAATATCGAAAATTAGGCATTATTCAAATCTTACTAAACAGTTAATTGCGCTGGCATCTCAGCATTTACATCATTATCCTCTGTATCAGTACAAACAGCAACAGTTAGTTTCAATCCCAGAGTTTTTAGCCAAATTCCCAAACTATAAATCGCATCACTTCCTTGTTCAGACAGCAATTCATCCAGTTTTTTTAAGTGCAATTCATATTGTTCGGGAGTCATTTTTGATTGACCCAGAGCTTCTGCTACATTGCTAAGTACCATTTTGAGAAGTTCTGCTTCGGGGTTTTCTTCTTCAAACAAAGCCTCTAGATACATAGCAGAGTCTATTGGGTTTTTGAGAGACTCTATTAACAAAGGATGGTAAGGTAAACTTTTAGGCATTATCTTCACTCTTATAATCTGTCCAGTATTTGATAGCTTGCCCTAGGTCTCGGTCTTGAGTGCTTTTATCCCCACCGATTAAAAGTAGGATAATAGTTGTGCCGACTTGTCCGAAATAGATTCGGTATCCAGGGCCATAATCTATTTTTAATTCATACAGTCCCTCTCCAACAAATCGATAATCTCCGAGATTGCCGAGTTGAACTCTGTCTAATCTCAACTTAATTCTAGCTTTTGCTTTGCCATCTCGGAGAAAATTAAACCATTCCTCGAAAGGCACTTTGTTATCTGGCGTAGTATAACGTTGAATTTCTTTCGGTTGGACTTCTGGCATAATTGTATGATAGTATGTCGCTCCTCATCTTATCTTAAACTGGTTGCCAAGGCGGACTCATAATTTGGATAATCTACTAATTATACTCAATAAATGCCATAGGGGAAAGATGGAAAAAAGTAGCTAATTTTTTAATTTGACTCGCCGTTAATTCCCGCTTTTCATTGATAACCTCAGATACAAAAAAATCAGATTCAAAAATATCCACCAAATCTTTTTCTTGAATATTGTCTTCAATCATTAACGCTTTCAGTAGTGCAATACCTTTCAAAACAGGCATTGGCTCACATTTTTGTTCGTAATCATAAACCAGAGTACCCAGTACATTTAAGTAATCTCGATCGTCTTGGGTCAAATTTCTCCGACTCAGAATAGAATCAATCCGATTTTGTGTAGCGATTAACTCAGCTTCACAAGTAATTGGACGCGGTGGAAAAGTCGTGATGATCTCAATGTAGTAGCTACTAGGATTTTTCAAACCAGTCGTCATTTTTCCAGTTCTCCTTTATAATCTAATTTACTAAATGTGAATTAGTGAATTTTCATATCCTTTTGTATGAGTCATCGCCTCAGCTAAATGCTTCTTCAAAGTCGCTTCGGGCAGCGGTCCTTGCAAGTGACTCCAAGGCAAAACCCGATCCAATTCCCACTCCTGGAAAACATAAAAATCCATGTCCGGCAAATGTCCCCGCAATTCCTTAAAAGCCCGCCGATAACTGCCCAATGTATCGCCGTAATGCCGCACTAATTCTAACAGCTTAGACAAGCGTCGATCGCCCTTGGATAACAAACCCTGAATCACAGACCAGTTATAGCTTTCCGGTCTAAATTCTAAACCTAACTTCCGCAATTCTTTATCTAAAAACTTCAATCTTTTTTCTGCATCTTTATTGACTCCAAACCACTGAAAAGGAGTGTGAGATTTCGGGACAAAGGTACTGCAACCAAAAGTTAAGCGCAAACCGGGAGCAGCTTTTTTGACTGCCCGCAGCATGGCTACAGTCGCCTCTAAATCCTCCATTTCTTCCCCCGGTATTCCCGCCATCCCGTAAAGTTTAATGCCCTTTAAACCCCCAGTTTTAGCATTAATAGCAGCTTGAATAATTTCCTCATTGGTGAGCTTTTTATTAACAATTTTGCGGAGGCGATCGCTGCCACTTTCCACCGCAATCGTCACAGATTTGCTGTCTCTTTTGGTCAAAATTTCCGCAAGTTTCACCGTCACCGTGTTGGTACGTACTGAAGCAAGACTAAGCCGTACACCATCGTATTTAGGCTGATTTAAATAATCTAATAAAACTTCAAATTCCGGGTGCTGAGTCACGGAAGCACCCAACAAACCCAAGCGATTTGTGACAGCTAAACCGCGGTCTATTGCCGGAATTAAAGAAGCCTCCAAACTCGCAGTTCTAAAAGGTAAAGTCAGATAACTTGCCAAACAGAAGCGGCACATTTCTGGACAACTCCGAACCACTTCCACCATGTAAATATTTTCCCAAGCAGCCTTGGATGTCACCACAGTAGAAGCAGATAAAGTATTGCCACGATAAGTCTGTTTTTCAACCACACTGGGAATTGCTGCATCCAGGGGATGAATTGATTGAATACCCTCCGCGGCATCCAGATAAGTCACTTCGTACAAACTGGGAACATACACTCCCGGAACTTGGGCTAAATGGCGTAATTTAGTTTGTCTGTCAGCGGTACGAACTTCTTTAAAAGCATTTATAAAATTATCAATCAGATTTTCGCCATCTCCGAGCAAAATCACATCAAAAAAATCAGCGAAAGGTTCGGGGTTGGCTGTAAAAACCGGACCACCACCAAAGACTATAGGATGACTATCTGTTCGTTTAGTTGCCCAAATTGGAACTTCTAGAGATTCCAATAAATTGAGAATATTCACATAATCGAGTTCCCAAGAAAAAGAAAATCCCAATAATTCTGGATATCTCGGAAGTGGTTCGTGGATATCAGTAAATAAACGACCCACCTCAATATCTGGGCGCAGTGCCAAAGTTGCCCACACTATTTGATAGCCTAGACTGGTAATACCAACCGTGTACTCGTTGGGAAAAGCAAAAATTGTCTGGATAGCGTCAACATTAGGGGTTGCTGGGGCAAATAGCAAGCGTTCTTCAACAAATGGATTAGAAGTCATTAGTAATTATTGGAGGTGTCTAATTGATTCACTTATTCAAGTATTTTCGGAAAGATCATCTTTTTCGTCCTTTTTTCGAGGAGGTGGACTGTGGAAAGTGGCAATTAACAAACAGATAATTCCCGCATTAATAAAAACATCAGCCAGATTAAAAATTGGGAACCGAATCAAGCGAAAATCGAGAAAATCCACCACATACCCCGACACAAATCGATCGATCCCATTTCCCAGTGCGCCGCCCAAAATCAAGCCATAGCCAGCTTGTTCCCAGCGATTAATTCGTGGTCCGAACCAAGCGAGTACCATCAATCCCACACTAACGCCCAAAGACAGCCAGCGCAACCAAATCGCCCCACCATTGCTAAACAAACTAAAAGCCGCACCAGTATTAACAACATAAGTGAAGTGAAACACCCCAGGTAAGATTGGCTGTGTTTGCGGAGGAACAGCCAATTCAAAATTTTGCACCACCCAAAACTTAGTCAGGTGGTCTAAAACTAGACTGATAATAGCAGCAACCCAGAACCAGGGATTTTTTTTAAAACGCATGAATTAGACAGTAGAACATAGGGCATCAGGCATGGGAGAATTTACTCAAATCTCGCGGGTGATTGCGAGGAGGATGCAGTGCAGGAAAGCAATCCCAACCGCAGCGAGATTATTTTCCCGTTTCGCAATGACAGTATAACCCAATTTTGCACAATTACCAATTCCCTATGCCCTAGGCTATAGGCTCAATTTTCTATTATTTTACCATTAATAAAACATCACTCGACGTAAAACAAATGACAGTAATGCGATCGCACAAACTACCGCCAACTGTCCCGGCAAAGGATAAACTGAATATTTAAGGATTTGCTCAAACAAACCTGTGGTTTTTGTCGGTAGCACCAACAAGTGACTTAAAACCAGATAAGTTAAGCCGATCGCATGAATTGTAAACAAGCCGCACACACAGCTAAAAGCAATAGATTCCAGACGCGAAGCCACCTTAAAAGCCATCCAGCCACACACCCAAGCACCGGGAATAAAACCCAGTAAATAACCAAAAGCAGGTTCTTTAATATAGCCGATGCCGCCGCCTTGAGAAAAAACAGGCCACAAAGTTAGTCCTAAAATTAAATAGGCAATTTGTGATAAAGCAGCCGCATTTTTACCACCCATGCAGCCTACCAACAAAACGGCTCCAATTTGATAATTTACTCCTAAAGAATAAGCCTGAAATCCTCGATTGTCCCAAAACCCAATTGGAGTAGTAACAAAGGCAGGAAAAAACGCGCCTCCTATCGTGAGGAGTAAACCAATAAAAGCCCAAATTAGTTCTATGGGAACAGGCATTCGATTTTAGCAGTTGACAGTTGACAGTTGACAGTTGACAGTTGACAGTTACATATAGCATTTCTCAGATATATGTTAGAACCCCAACTTCTTTAATAAGTTGGGGTTCTGGCTATTATGAATTTAATTCAAAATTACCCACTCAATATTTAACCAGGAAAACTGCCCGGAATTGGTGCTTCGCCACCTTGAAGTCCTAGGGATTCCAACATCGATCGGTCCTGCTCTGCGGGTTGACCCATAGTAGTCAGATAATGACCGACCAGCATAGCATTAATTCCAGCTTTTAAGCCCAAATGTTGAAGTTCTCCCATGACAGCTTCTCTACCCCCTGCATAGCGGATGATTTGAAGAGGAAGTATGAGGCGAAAAATGGCGATCGCCTTTAATGCTTCGTAAGGATCTAGTGGAGGTAAATCACCCAAAGGTGTACCTTTTCTAGCAGATAGCAAATTCACCGGTACCGACTCAACCTCTAACTCCCGCAAAGACAAAGCTAAATCGATTCTATCTTGCCAACTTTCGCCCATGCCGATAATTCCACCGCTGCAAGCTTGAATGCCTGCTGCTTTTAAGTTCTTAATCGTAGCAGTGCGATCGCTCCATTTGTGAGTTGTCACAATATTCGGAAAAAACTGCTCAGACGCCTCTAAATTGTGATTGTAGCGAGTTACTCCCGCCGCTCGCAATTCTTGAGCTTGTTCGACAGTCACTTCTCCCAAAGCGCAGCAAGGCTTAACATTAGTTTCCTGAATAATGCGGCGCACTGTCTTAAGAATTTGCTCAAATTCCGAGGATTTCGGGCTGTGATGTTTAATCCCTTTCCCTTGAGAAACCAGACAAAATCTTTTCGCCCCGGCTTCCTCGGCCACCTTGGCTTGGGCTAAAATCTCATCGGAGGTTTTTAAGCCATAAATCGGGACATTTTCTCCCGGATGGTGAGCCGACTGAGAGCAAAAACCGCAATTTTCCGAACAGTTACCAGATTTGACATTAATGATGCTGCACAAGTCTACCGTATTGCCACAGCAAGCTTGACGCACGCGATCGGCTGCTTCGCACAGCAGTAAAATATTTTCTTGGCCCTCTATTGCTGTCAGAGCCAGCGCTTCTTCTTTGTTGAGGCGATATCCTTTAATTATTTGCTCTACGAGGCTATCTAACCGTTGTTGCAGCGGTAATTTTTCCGACATCCAGTCGATCGAACTCTGAGAAAATGTTGGCAGTGGCGCTTGCACCATTTCTTGCACCTTATGAAAACAACCACCATTGTAGGGTTTTCTGGTTCTCTCTCCGGGATATTTTACAATTCACTATGAATTTCGGGGTCGGCGATCGGCAATCTAGCGATGGCTGCGGTCCCCACCCTTTCAAATATCTTATTGCTCCAAAACTGTCAAGCTTCTTTTGAACTAAAATCTTAATTTAGTGTAAAATGTAAAGAATCTTAACCAAAGCTTTACCTTCGAGCGCTATGCTAGGGCCCGACACCCTGTGTAGCGTCTAAAAGTTTATACCCATGATTTTCCGTATCAACATGATTAATTCCAACCGGCTGACGACCACAATCTCAGCAATGGCGATCGCCCTCAGCTTAGCAGCCTGTGGTGGCGGCAGCACCCCCAGCGCCGGCACCCCCAGCACCGGCAGTGACAGCGCCACCACTCCCGGCGCTTCCCCCGTGGCGGCCACCGGCACTGCTACTCCCAGCAAACTCGCCCTAGCCTCAGACGTCGCCCTCACCGCAGCCGGCGCATCATTCCCCGCTCCCCTGTACCAGCGTTGGTTTCAAGACTTCAACAAAATCAACCCCAAAGTACAAATTAACTATCAATCCGTAGGTAGCGGAGCCGGAGTCGAACAATTTACCAAAGGCACCGTAGACTTTGGTGCCAGCGACACCGCCATGAAAGACGACGAAATCGCCAAAGTTCCAGCAGACAAAGGCGTGATTTTGTTGCCCATGACAGCCGGCAGCATCGTCATCGGCTACAACTTACCAGACGTACCCGAACTGAAACTGCCACGGGATGTTTACACAGAAATCTTCGCCGGTAAAATTACCAAGTGGAACGACCCCAAAATAGCAGCAGCGAATCCTGGTGCTAAATTACCAGACCAAGCCATTACCGTCGTGCACCGTTCCGATGGTAGCGGTACCACCGCCGTCTTCACCAAACACCTGAGTGCCATCAGCCCCGACTGGAAAAGCACAGTAGGCGAAGGCAAAACAGTAGAGTGGCCCAAAACAGGTACCTTTGTCGGTGCAAAAGGCAACGAAGGTGTCACAGCCCAAGTCCTGCAAACCGTCGGCGGCATTGGCTATGTAGAATACGGCTACGCCAAAAACAACAATCTCAAATTTGCATCTTTGCAAAACAAAGCAGGTACATTTGTCGTACCTAACGACGAATCAGCTTCAGAAGCTCTAGCAACAGTTCCACTGCCAGAAAATCTGCGAGCATTTATCGAAGACCCTGAAGGTGCTAAATCCTATCCAATAGTCACCTACACTTGGATGCTAGTCCCCAAAACAGTTGCGGATGCCAACAAAGCCAAAGCGATCGAGGCCATGGTGGAATACGGCTTGAATGAAGGTCAAAAAGTTAGTTCCGAATTGGGCTACGTTCCTCTGCCCCAAAGTGTTAGAGCAAAAGTAGCCGCTGCGGCTGACGGCATCAGCGCCGACTACAAGATTGAAGTTGCAAAATAGTAATTGAAGGAAGAAGGAAGAAGGAAGAAGGAAGAAGGAAGAAGGAAGAAGGAAGAAGGAAGAAGGAAGAGGGATATTTCTGTAGGGGCGGGTTTCACCAACAATATGAGCCTAACATCGATAATCTCATAAACCCGCCCCCACCCAACGGTAAATCGCCATCTACCTCTTTCCAAATACAAGGAGCGATTTTCATCAGAAATATTTGTGGAAAAGTCAGGGCGATTAATCCACCCACTCCTGTTGAATGTTATTTATGTTTTTTCTTTCTTTCCTTCCCGCTAACGTTTTCGTAAAATTGTTTTTTCCAATACTATGACTTGGTTGTTTTGTCTATGATTTCAGATAATAATAACTCTCAATCAGAGAGCCGATCGCGCTCTCCAGTAGAAAAATCCTTAGACCAAGCCTTTATCTGGCTAACTAGGATTTTGGGCATAGGAATAGGGGTAATTTTGCTCGTCATCGCACTCACAGTTGCTTTCAGAGCCTTACCTGCGATTCAACAGTACGGTTTGGGATTTTTATTTAGCAGTAGCTGGAATCCCGTTAAAGAAGAGTACGGTGCCCTGCCGATGATTTACGGGACGATCGTCAGTTCGGCGATCGCGCTCCTAATTGCAGTACCATTAGGAGTAGGCACTGCGATCTTCCTGAGCGAAGATTTTCTACCCCTACCAATCCGCACAGCCTTGGTTTTTTTGGTAGAACTCCTAGCCGCCATTCCTAGCGTAGTTTACGGTTTGTGGGGAATTGCTGTATTGATTCCCATTATTACCAACCTCGGCAAGTTTCTCAACGGCACTTTCGGATGGCTACCAATTTTTAGCACCCCCCCAGTGGGACCCGGAATGTTACCCGCCGGAGTAATTTTGGGAATCATGACTTTGCCGATTATTACTGCTATCTCCCGTGACTCTCTAGCAAGTCTTCCTCCCGAATTGCGACAAGCATCTTTAGGTTTAGGAGCAACTCGCTGGACAACCATTTTTCGGGTGCTCGTACCCGCTGCTTTCTCCGGTATTGTCGGCGGAATTATGCTCGGTTTAGGACGCGCGATGGGAGAAACAATGGCGGCAACTCTGTTAATTGGCAATTCCAATCAGTTAAGTCTTTCGGTGCTAGCTCCTGCCAATACTATAGCTTCTTTGATGGCAAATCAGTTTGCAGAAGCTTCCGGGTTGCAAGTAGCAGCTCTGATGTACACGGGGCTAATTTTGTTTATTATGACCCTGATTGTTAATATTTTGGCAGAGTGGATTGTTTCTCAAGTTAGAGCCAAGTACAACTAAAAATTGGTGGCAAATCCCCCTACAGTTTTAATTTATGTCAAACAGAACCTCCGAAGGTCTTGATTCTTTTGCCTCGAAGACAGGCAGTTTAAAAAAAGTTAAAAACAGTCCCAAATCGCTGTTCAATATAGCGATGACAGTATTAGCGGGAGCCTGTTTAACAATTACTCTGTTGCCTTTGTTTGCAGTGCTTTCCTACGTCACCGTACAAGGTTTCAATAGCCTGAATTTAGACTTATTCACTAAGCTACCACCGCCCCCAGGACTATCGGGAGGCGGTATTGCTAATGCAATTATCGGTACATTGATGACCGTGGGAATTGCTTCTCTGATTGCTGTACCTTTTGGTGTATTGGCCGCCGTTTATTTGTCTGAATTTAGCAAAGGCTCCATAGCTCGCTGGGTGCGTTTTGCTACTAATGTTCTCAGCGGTGTTCCTTCGATTATTGCGGGGGTATTTGCCTACGGTTTGTTTGTGGTAAATATGGGAGGTTTTTCGGCAATTGCAGGCGGTGCTGCGTTGGCAGTGCTGATGTTGCCGACGATTGTGCGAACTACTGACGAAGCTTTACAAATCGTCCCTCAAGATATTAGATGGGCTTCGGTTGGTGTGGGTGCATCTAATTATCAAACTGTGTTGCAGGTGGTTTTGCCTGCTGCTATTCCGGCTATTTTAACTGGTGTGACGCTGGCAATTGCCCGCGCTGCTGGAGAAACTGCTCCTTTGATTTTCACTGCGTTAAATTCGCCTTTTTGGCCAGCAGGATTTGATAAGCCAACTCCTTCCCTTTCGGTTTTGGTGTACAACTTTGCAACAGTTCCGTTTAAGGCACAGAAAGAATTAGCTTGGGCGGCTTCTTTAATTTTGGTGTTCATGGTTTTACTGACGAGTATTCTTTCTCGTTGGGCAACTCGCCAAAAAGTTTATTAGTCAGTTGGCAGTTGGCAGTTGGCAGTTGGCAGTTGGCAATTATCTCCCACTTTCCCGCTGTAATCTTCGGCTTAGGTTGTAAAATTTGATTGGAGTATTAATTGTATGATGGAATTGTTGGAAGAGAAAACGGAAACGGTTTTGCAGGTAGACAATATCAATATTTTTTACGGCGCTTTTCAAGCTGTAAAAAATGTTTCGATGGAGATTCCTAAAAATCGGATTACTGCTTTTATCGGACCGTCTGGGTGCGGAAAAAGTACAATTTTGCGATGTTTTAATCGTCTTAATGATTTGGTTAATGGTTTTCGTTTAAACGGTCAAATTTATTATCACGGTCAAAATCTATACGATCCTGATATTGATGCTGTGGAGGTGCGTCGCCGGATTGGGATGGTGTTTCAAAAGCCGAATCCTTTCCCGAAGTCGATTTATGACAATATTGCTTACGGTGCGAGGGTGAATAATTATAAGGGCGATATGGATGAGTTGGTGGAAAAGTCGCTGCGCCAAGCTTATCTTTGGGATGAGGTAAAAGATAAACTGAAGCAGAGTGGTTTTTCGCTTTCGGGTGGCCAGCAGCAGCGTTTGTGTATTGCTAGGGCGATCGCCATTAATCCTGATGTAGTATTAATGGATGAACCTTGCGCTTCTCTCGATCCGATTTCTACGATCAAAATTGAGGAGTTGATGCGGGAACTCAAAGAGCAGTATACCATTGTGATTGTGACTCACAATATGCAGCAGGCTTCTCGTGTTTCTGACTTGACTGCTTTTTTCAATGCTAAGCTTTCTGATGATGGCAAACGCTTTGGCTATCTGGTGGAGTGCGACAGGACTGAGGTGATTTTCCAAAATCCCAAGGAAGTTTCTACGATGGAATATGTCAGCGGTCGTTTTGGCTGATTTACTGTGACTTTGAAGGGCAGTTACAGCCAATTGTAGCAATCCTTGCAGGAGTCGTAAATTTTTTACCCCACCCCAACCCTCCCCTTGAATCAGGGGAGGGAGTAAGAAATTCACAAATGATTTAGGATTGCTATAGTTAGATTCGGAAATTTTCACCGTAGATATCAGCAGATAAACACAGATGAAGGCGGATGAAATGGGAGCATCCTGATTTGGTAAGGGCGAAGCATGACCGCAGATAATTTATTAGTGATAACCAGAGATTTACAGCGGTCATGCTTCGCCCCTACGAATATATTTGCCAAACACAGATGCACCCAATGAGATTTGATCTGTGTTTATTATTTTACCAAAAATGCAAACAAACCAACAACTTTTTCTACCAACAATGGGCTGTGGCACTTGGGCCTGGGGCAACAGATTGCTCTGGGATTATGATGAAAGTATGGATTCCCAATTGCAAGCCGTTTTCAATCTTTGTGTGAGTAATGGTGTCACTTTATTTGACACTGGTGATTCCTATGGAACTGGGAAATTAAATGGACGTAGCGAGCAGCTTTTAGGGCAGTTTTCTCAAGCCTATCAAGGTGTAAATCAAGATAGTATTTGTATTGCGACTAAACTGGCTGCTTATCCTTGGAGATTGACGCGACAATCTATGATATCGGCTGGTAAAGCCTCAGCTTCTCGCCTCGGTAAAAATGTAGATTTGGTGCAAATGCACTGGTCTACAGCTAATTATGCTCCTTGGCAAGAAGGGGCTCTGTTAGATGGTTTGGCTGACCTTTACGAGCAAGGCTTGGTGAAGGGAGTGGGTCTATCTAATTATGGGCCTAAACGCTTAAAATGGGTATATGAAAGATTTCGCGATCGCCAGATTCCTATTGTTTCTTTGCAAGTGCAATATTCGCTACTTTCTACCTATCCAGTTACGGAACTGGGTCTCAAAGAAGTGTGCGACGAACTGGGGATAAAATTAATTGCTTACAGTCCTTTAGCCTTGGGATTGTTGACGGGGAAATACTCGGAGAATGGCGTATTGCCTAAAGGTATCCGAGGTTTGGCGTGTAAACAGATATTGCCGGGAATGCGATCGCTTTTGGAGTGTTTGCGAGAAATAGCGACATCCAGAAACAAGACTATTTCTCAGGTGGCGATTAACTGGTGTATTAGTAAAGAAACTATTCCGATTCCGGGGGCGAAATCGGCGGCCCAGGCGGCGGAAAATATTGGTGCTTTAGGGTGGAAATTAGACTCTGGCGAGATTGCAGAATTGGATAAAGCGGCGGCAAAGTTAGATAAAAAGATGGTGCAGAATATCTTTCAAACTACGTAATAATATCAAATTTGAGTTAAATGCCACGGGAGCATCCCGAATTTGCAAATATATCGGTAGGGGCGAAGCATGACCGTAGTAAATCTTTCCTTTTAACCAATAACTTATCTGCGGTCATGCTTCGGTTTCTTAGTCTGCGGAGGCAGACTTTGTTTGTGTAGTAGCGGTTTCAACCGCCGAATTATCTTCGACTGCAATCTACTGTACCCGAAGCAGTTGCACAAAAGAAACTAACGGGGTTTTGCCTAAAATCAGAACAGCCTAAAACTTCTTCTGTTCTTCGGATAATTTCCATGAAAGCCGTATATACCGCTAATCTCTAACGCAAAACTTTTCCACGCACCGGACAAACATTTCTACACCAATCCCCAAAGCAGTTTCATCAAAATCAAATCGCGGGTGATGATGGGGGTAGGCTAAATTTTTCTCCTGATTTGCTGAACCTAAAAAGAAATAGCAACCAGGGACTTCTTGCAAAAAGAAGGACATATCTTCACCGCCCATTGTTTGACATTCCGGCACGATTCCGGCTGGAGTTTCTACCACGGTTTCTGCTACGCTACGCACCAATTCAGCCATCTTGGTATCGTTGATGACCGGGGGGTACAACCAATAATAATCGAATTGATAATTTGCTCCGTGGCTGTGACAAATTCCGGCAATTATTTGTTCGAGTCGATTGTTAAAATAACCTTGATATGATGGATTGAAATAGCGGACGGTGCCTCCGATTTTAGCGGTATCGGCAATGACATTGTGGGTTTGGCCTGCGTGGAATTTGCCGACTGTGACTACTGCGGAGTCGATCGGATCGATATTCCGGGCTACAATTGCCTGCAAAGCGTTGACTATTTGGGCTGCAACTACGATCGCATCTACAGTCTGATGGGGCATCGCACCGTGTCCACCTTTGCCCAAAATTTTACAATCAAAAATTTCTACGGCGGCCATCAGCGGGCCACTACGGACGCCTACAGTGCCTAAAGGCAGATTATTCCACAAATGCAAGCCGACGATCGCATCAACGTCAGGATGCTTTAAAACTCCAGCTTCAATCATGGGCTTTGCGCCGCCTGGACCTTCTTCGGCGGGCTGGAAGATGATTTTTACAGTGCCGCAAAAGCTGTGTTTGTGCTGGGCGAGATAACAGGCTGTACCGAGGGCGATCGCCGTGTGTCCGTCATGGCCACAAGCGTGCATAATCCCGTTATGTTGCGATCGATAATCAACCTGATTTTCCTCTTGAATTGGCAAAGCATCCATATCAGCCCGAATTGCCAAAACAGGCCCTGGTTTGCCACTGTCTATAGTAGCGACAATCCCCGTTTTAGCAATAGCAGTTTGATGCTCAATGCCCCATTCCTGCAACTTTTGGGAAACAAAATCCGCGGTTAAGTTCTCCTCAAAACTCAACTCAGGTTTTTGGTGCAAACGGCGACGCCATTCCACTAATTGAGGCTGTAAATTTCTAATTTCCAGCCTCAACTTCGATAAATCGACAGAAGTTAAATTCGGTAAAGTATAAATCATGTTATTGGTTACTTCTTACTTGTTATTTTCCTACTTATTTTAATCTTTACCTGCTCTAGATGCCAAGCTATTAAATAATTTGTAAAACTCTCTCTTTTCCTTCTTAGCACTCTCTGCGCTCTCTGCGCTCTCTGCGGTTAAAATAAAATCTTAGTCTTTAATGAACCACAGAGGGCACAGAGTACGCAGAGAAAGAGAATATTGAAAAAGAGAGGTGTTTACAAGACGGTTATTTAGCAATCTGAGGAATTAAATTTACCCCAGGTAATAATCGTTCTAAATCTAATTCTGACGCTGCTTTAGCTAGTTTAGTCAGGTCATTGGGGTCATCTAAATGTGGCAAAATACCCAACACACGTATTTGAGTAAGTGACTCAATTAAGTAGAGCGGAGCCCAATCGGCAATTTCTTGCTCGGAAGCAGGTTGAACGCAGCTCAGGACAATACCTTTGAGCTTAAAGCCGCTTTGTCTGGCAAGGGCAACATTAGCTACAGCTTGCCCGATCGCCCCCAACCTGACCGGTACCACCAATACCCCCCTGAGCCGCCAATCCCTCGCCAGATCCGCCACCGTCAGTTCCCGCGTTACAGGGGAACCGAGCCCTCCCAAAGCTTCCACCAACACAAAATCTTTGCGCTGCTGGAGGCTTTGTAGCGTCGTCCACACCTTTTCTAGTTCAATAGGTCTCCCCTCCCGTTCGGCGGCGATTGGAGGTGCTAGAGGCGCATCAAAGTGCAGTGGATTGAGTTCTTGGGGGGATTGGTCGAGGTGAAATAAACGGGTGTAGTGTTCGCGATCGCCTGTTCCCGTTTGCAACAGCTTGGTAATTCCCAAAGTGCGATCGGCAAAATAGGTTTGCCAATAAGCAGCCAGAGCACTCGTTAAAACCGTTTTGCCCGCGTCGGTATCAGTTCCAGTAATTAGCAGGGAGTTCATGGATAGCTAATAGGTAAGGGGTAATTTTTCTTAAACTGAGTATAGTAAGTCGCAATCAAAGTAACTGAAAATTTACCTTGGTAACAGCTGATCGCTCGGCTACCAAATATCATCAATTACAGAGCAGGCGATGGTTGAGGTGGATTTTCGGCGGGTGCGGGTGCGGGTTCCGGCGACGGTGCGGGTTCCGGCGACGGTGCGGGTGCGGGTGCGGGTGCTGGCGACGGCGAAGGTGCTGGTGCGGGTGCGGGTGCGGGTGCTGGCGACGGCGAAGGTGCTGGCGCGGGTGCGGGTGTGGGAGTTGGTGCGGGAGTTGGCGTTGGTGTGGGAGTTGGGGCTGGTGTCGGATCGGGGACGGGCTCTGGTGTTGGGGCTGGTGTCGGATCGGGTACTGGTTCTGGTGTTGGGGCTGGTGTCGGATCGGGTACTGGTTCTGGTGTCGGATCGGGCACTGGATCTGGTGCTGGTGCTGGTACGGGATCGGGTACTGGTGCCGGCACGGGATCGGGTACTGGTGATGGTTCCGGGGTTGGTGTGGGAGTTAGTCTGGGTGTGGGAGATGGTAGGAGTGGTGTTTCTGTGTTCACCTCCGTTGGAGTCGGCTGCGGGCGCTGATTGTTGAGGAATGAACCTACTAAGGCCCAGGAACCGAAGCCGGTCAAGATGACTAAACCTGCACCGATGCCGATCGCCGCCATGGGATTGTCCCAAATAGAGCTGGTGGGGGGCTCGATGAGTGGATTGGGCTGGTTTTGGGGGTGGGAACTTTGACCGATCGGATCTGGCCGTCTACCCACGGCTACTGTGGCTACTTGGGAGACATTGGAGGATACCGGTGGCCCTGTGGGGGCTACGGTTTGGGGGTTAGCGTAGGGATTTATTTGTCCGTCTAGTGCTTGGGCGACTTCGCTGACTGATTGATAGCGATCGACTGGAGTGCGACTCAACATCCGATTTAAGACTAAAGCTAAAGCCGTGCTCACCTGCACTCGCTGCTGCCAATTCCACAGCAGAGTGGTTTGATCGAGTAATTCGTGGGGTTCTTTCCCTGTCAGCAGCACGATCGCCGTTACTGCTAAAGCGTAGAGGTCGCTGCTAGCTGTGGCTCGCCCGCTTTGCAACTGTTCCAGGGGTGCGTAGCCGATTTTACCCACTGTGGTGGCGTGGGCTGTGCCTTCGGGAGACTGCACTTTGGTGGCGAGTTCTTTGACTACTCCAAAGTCAATCAGTACGGGCATTTTGTCGTTTTCACGCAGAATAATGTTTTCTGGCGAGATGTCCCGGTGAATGATGCCGCGGGCGTGGATGTGAGCTAGCACTGGCAGCATTTGCCGGATAAATACCAGCACTTCGGTTTCCAAGAAGGTGCGGCCACGGTCAAGGCGATCGAGCAGTAGTTCCCGATAAGTTTTCCCTTCCACGTAATCCTGCACCAAAAATAAACGCTGATTCTCCTCAAATATTGCCCGAAACTGAGGAATTTGGGGGTGTTGAATTTGATAAAGAATGGCTGCTTCTCTTTGAAACAATTCCTTGGATTTTTCCAGCACGTAGGCACCGCTTTGGGCTGGAATAAATTCCTTCAGGGCGCAATGTTCTTTAAATCGTCCCAAGTCTTCTACTAAATAAGTGCGGCCAAATCCTCCTTGACCTAAAATATTCAGTAAGCGGTACCGGCTTTGTAGGAGAGTTCCAATAGCAATAGGTGGCTGCATAAATTTAAGTAGACAATGTTTAAAAATAGACGATCGCGGACAGACTTAGACTGTTATGTCTTTAAGGCTCCATAGCATACTTCACCGTCTCTAGCTGAGAGTCCCGATCGAAGTTAGCATTTTACATTTTTTTGTACAACTTTCAGAAACCGGGTTTTTTTTGCAGATTTAAACAGGGACAACCACGGGGGGGTTTGCCCCTGCATTCTGACTAATGACTGCTGACTAATGACTAAGGACTAAGCTTCGCTTTCACCATGTCTTGAATTTTCTTGCCGTCTGCTTTGCCTTTAAGCTGCTGCATGGCTGCTCCCATCACCTTGCCCATATCTTTGGCAGAAGTAGCGCCCGCCGTGGCAATAACTGCATCAATAACTTGACTGATATCTTCGTCTGACATCTTCGGTGGCAAATACTCTTCCACAATTGCCAACTCAGCTTCCTCTTGTGCGACTAAATCTTCACGACCACCTTTGCGGTATTGTTCGATCGAATCCCGGCGCTGTTTTGCTATTTGCATTAAAATCTCCATCTCTTGAGCTTCTGTCAGGGTGTCTTGCCCGGAGGGACGGAGGCTGACTTCTTTTTCGAGAATAAATTTCTTGATGCCACGTACTGTTTCCAACCGAACTTTGTCCTTGGATTTCATAGCGGCTTTGATTTCTGCGTCAATGCGTTCTCTTAAGCTCATGGATTTTCACCTTTTTTTGCCCGATATCAAAAATCAGGAGTCTGCTTCAAATTCTTAACTTTTTTTGCGGTTTTTTGCAAGTTTATTTTCTTTCCATCGATCGCAACCTCGATCGTACCGCAGTTTCAGCTACCATAAATAGCTAGCCTAAATCATTTATACCAATCAAAAAAAACCCGTTTCTGGGGGTAAAGTCCTTACACGACTCAATTAGGGTTGCTATATTTCTAGTTTCTAATGGTAAGATAGCGGTAAAATAAACGTCTTGCAAGAGGCCTGCTGTGATCCGTTCTGCTACTTTACCGCTTCCGCTTCCAGAGCCGCCCATTTCCTCTCACGATCGTCTCCGGCTGTTTTCCGGTTCTGCTAATGTTCCCCTCGCTCAAGAGGTGGCTCGCTATCTGGGGATTGATTTGGGGCCGATGGTTCGCAAGCGGTTCGCTGATGGGGAACTCTATGTTCAAATTCAGGAATCGATTCGAGGTTGCGATGTTTACTTGATTCAGCCAACTTGCTGTCCGGTGAACGATCGCCTCATGGAATTATTAATTATGATCGATGCTTGTCGCCGCGCTTCGGCCAGACAAGTTACTGCCGTGATTCCTTACTATGGGTATGCTAGAGCCGATCGCAAAACCGCAGGAAGAGAGTCAATTACCGCGAAATTAGTCGCTAATTTGATTACTGAAGCTGGGGCTGGTCGCATTTTGGCAATGGATTTACACTCAGCTCAAATTCAAGGTTATTTTGACATTCCTTTCGATCATGTTTACGGCTCTCCCATACTCCTAGATTACCTCAAAAGCAAACAGTTGACAGATATTGTTGTGGTGTCGCCGGATGTGGGCGGAGTCGCTAGGGCTAGGGCTTTTGCCAAAAAACTCAATGACGCACCACTGGCAATTATTGACAAACGCCGTCAAGCTCACAATGTGGCGGAAGTGATGAATGTGATCGGGGATGTCCGAGGCAAAACAGCGGTGTTGGTGGACGATATGATCGATACTGCTGGCACGATTTGTGAGGGGGCGAGGCTGTTACGCCGCGAGGGTGCAAGACAGGTTTATGCTTGTGCTACTCATGCGGTGTTTTCACCTCCGGCGATCGAACGTTTGTCCAGTGGAGTTTTGGAAGAGGTGATTGTTACCAATACAATTCCTGTACCAGAAGAGAAGCAGTTCGAGCAGTTAACTGTGCTTTCGGTGGCCAATTTGCTGGGAGAAACTATTTGGCGGATTCACGAAGATAGTTCTGTCAGCAGTATGTTCCGGTAGAGGCAAAAATTATTTTTTCACTGTACATAATCTGGTGCGTTAACTCAATTTAGCGCGCCATTTTTTTATATCGGAATGATTTAACCGCGAAGGCGCTAAGGACGCGAAGGAAGAGAAGAGAGAGTTTAATACAGGACTCGGAAGAGAGGATTTGATATCAGGAACAACAAATGGTAAAATTCTATCTCAATATCTTGTTGTCTGAAAGACACTAATCTTTTAATTAGACTTCTCCTAAAAAGCCAAGGTTTGAACAGGCTTTCTGGTCTGTTCCCCAACAATTATGGGAGATGTCTATTTGAGAAAGGTTGAATTAAAGTAAGGGGAAAATCAAGAAACATGATCAAACTTTCACTGCGACGTACAGCAGCCGCCCTGGCTAGTTCCGCACTTTTAACCATCGGGGCGATCGGTTCCGCCCTAGCATTTACTTTTGACCAAACAGAAATTAATCAAGACCGAGTGATTGCTATTGCTCAACCCCGCGGTTTTGGTGGCTACCAATTACTAATTGTGGAACAGGTATCTGACAAGCGATCGTGCTGGAGCGAAAGTGGGTCTAATCCCGTGCAAGTCGATCCGCTATTGATCTCCTTTGATTTTACCGGTATTTGCGGTCGTGCTACTGACAGTAACGGTTTTTCTATTCGCATGGCCGGCACTGACTTAGCATTAAAATACACCCTGGATTTACAGCAAGTCAACGGTGATGTTTTACTCATGGGAACTCCCATCGATCTCAAAGGTGAACCTGTGATTATCGGTAGAACCAATGGTGATGCTAAGGGCTTTATGAAAATTATTCTAGATCCAGCTTGGCGCTTGACCAAAAGATCTTATCAAGGCAAAATATTAGGTCACTTTTATTTCACTAGCAATCAAGCTGCACCGGGGGATATAGGCGGAAACACTGGCGGAAACACTGGCGGAAACACAGGGGGAAACACTGGTGGAAATACTGGGGGAAACACTGGTGGAAATACTGGGGGAAATACTGGAGGAAATACTGGGGGAAATACTGGGAATCCTACCTTTAGAGATATTGCCAATGATATATACGCTTCTGAAATAAAAGAAGCTGTCAGCCTGGGATTTGTAGCAGGATTTTCTCAAGATAATACTTTTAGACCGCAATTAGCTGTCACAAGAGAAGAATTAGTCTCATTAGTATTAGAAGGTTTGAAAGGAATACCAGGGGCTAATATCAAATTTCCTACCAATATTTCTTTGCGTCCCTATAGCGACGTTGATACTTCCCGTTGGAGTGCAGCTAAAGTTCAATTTGCGCGGGACAATAACATAGTCAGCGGCTATAAAGATGGAACTTTTAAACCTACCCAACCAGTCACTCGCGCTGAATTAATGGCTGTCCTCCGTCGTTCCGCAGAATTTGGTTTGTCGGCGCGGGGAATGAAGCCAGACTTAATTCCAAAACAGCCGGCTAAAAATTTTTCTGATACTCAAAGTCATTGGGCGGCGGCAATTATTAATCAAATGTCTGCCTATTGTTCAGTTGCTTCATCTCTGAATGAAATTGGAAATCGGTTTGCTCCCGATGATTCTGCAA
The DNA here is from genome assembly GCA_004292745.1 of Oscillatoriales cyanobacterium. Classification (GTDB taxonomy): domain Bacteria; phylum Cyanobacteriota; class Cyanobacteriia; order Cyanobacteriales; family Microcoleaceae; genus Microcoleus; species Microcoleus anatoxicus. The sequence continues at coordinate 26,607 of RDXH01000082.1, forward strand.
AACGGAATTATGCGGCGGCGGCTACTTTGCGGATGTTGAAATGTGTTAAGACTCAGTAGCAGCAAAGCACAGTTTTAAGTTCGGAGTCGATCGGGACTAAAATCCTTACTACAAACAGGTTTGTAGTGAGGATTTTAGGACTAAAATTACTTTTTTATTGACTCAGTTTTCTTGGGTTTTTGCTTAGATGCTTGTTTCTTTTTTTGGGGAGTGGCGATTATTTCTGCTTCTTGAACCACAACATTTTCAGTACCTTTGCAGAAGTCATTTAAGGATATTTTTGCTTGAGTTTGGAGTTCGTTGAGTAAGTTTGATGCTGTTTCTAATATTTGCTTTCCCTGTCGTACTTGGATATTAGTTTGATTTTCGATCGCATCAAACAACACAAAAATAGATATTGTTTGCCAAATATTCAAATCGTCGCCAACTACATCACACTTGGTGACAATTTTACCCTCGGCTGGGATGTGAATTCCTAAGCCAGAATCTTGAATTAGTGGCTGGATTTCTGTTATACTTAAATTAGCCATGTCAGAAATTTGATGTTCTAGTAATATTAAATCTGCTAAATCTGGTAAGTCGATGGTTTCTGTCCGTAGAGAGTCGAACTTAAAGGTAAGAGTTTGATTTAATGGATCGGAAATGGCATAAATTGATTGAATTTGCGACTTACTAACAGCACCTAAATCGCAAAATTCTCGTCCTCCCGGCGCGATCCTCTTCGAGGGCTTCGCTAACGCAATTTTGTCCATTCCAGACACCTCCAAGATGTCCAAACTCACCAAAGTCGTTGCCGTAGTCTTCACGAAAACCTCGTCTAAGCCCAGCAAATCAGCCAATTCCTTCAACGTTGGCGCAGGTACAAACTCGATACAAGCCCGCAGGATGAACTCTTCCAGCACATTAAATTTACGAGGTTCGCTAATTGTCACCTCCAAAGGTGTTTGCCGTTTCGCACAGCGGAATTGACGCGCCGCCAAAACTGACAAACCGGGATTTTGTTGCTCAATTTGTTCGACAATCCCGCTTAAATTTGAATCAATTGGTTTAGTTGATGACGCTAGAAACATCTACAAAACCTCCAAAATAACGCACAATTTTTGAAACTTCCTGATACATTTTGCCCACAGTACCTGTTTGTTGGGTAAATAAATCGTGGCAGCCAACAACTACCAACAATTCTTGAGCGCGGGAAAATGCTACATTCACCCGTTCCGGTTCCTTAGCAAATCCAATATCGCCTCTATTATTATTGCACACTGTGCTGACAATAATCACAGGTCTTTCCATACCTTGAAATATATCAACAGTCCCGGTGCGGATGCTCAAAGAAGGAAATTTTTCTGGTTCTATTGTATCTTGAATTAGCCTCAATTGAGCACCATAAAAAGTAATGATTCCGATTTCTTTAGGCGGTTCACCATCGGCAATTTTTGAGTGCCAAGCTATTTCCATTTCCTCGCACAAACGTTCAATGGCATCTACTTCTTTCATATTCAAGCGGGAAGTGCCATTCTTTTCTTCTTCAAAACCTTGTCCAATTGGTGTTTTCACCCACAGGATGTGATTAGTGTCTTTAAGAATTTTCCCTGCTAGTTTGTGGGCGCGCTTTTCGTCTGGTTCGGCAATACCACAGTTGAGTTTTTGGTCATAAAATTGATTGATTGCTCCCATAATCTGTGGGTGCATTCGGTATTGAGTTGTCAGCATTTGTTTGATGCTGTCGTTGGCATTTTCAAACAACGTTTTGAAGAGGGATTCTTTGATGAAACTTAGTTCGTCTCCGCTACAGCCAATTTCTTCGGCAATATCAGCGATGGTGTTGCGATCGAACATTGGCGGTAACTGTCTGTGATCGCCTACTAATACTAATTTTTTGCCTTTCAAAGCGGGAATCAATAATTCTGGGGGAGTACATTTACTAACTTCGTCAACGATCACTGCATCAAAGCTGGGAAAGTTTTTGCTGAAGTCAAAACTGGCTGCTTGTACGCAGGTGATACCAATAACATTGGCATTATCTATATAAATTTGCTTTAAATCATTTTGGTCTTTTTCTGAAGGATTACGGAGTTTTTTTATCCAGTCTGTTACAAATTCTTGAGAGCGATTTAGTTCGGTTTCATCTCCTTCTAATTCTTGTTTCCATTTAGTTAATTGTCGTTTGATTTTGCGTAAAAAATCCAGACTGAATAATCCCGTACTGCTCACTTCTGACTTGTATTTATCTGGAAATTTTTCCCAGGCGGACTCCCACCAATTTCTATCTATAATTAATGCGGGTGTTGGCTGTTGTTGTTGGAGTTTTTCCAGAACTTCGCTCAATTCTTTTTGGAGTTCTTGGAGTTGCTGGAGCGATTTATTTGATGCTAGTTGCAGTGGCAATAAATGGTCTTTGAGACAGTTTTTAATCATCTGCAAAATACCGAAAGGATCTAGGGCTGTTATGTATTGTTCTAGCTGAAAAATAATTTCTTTCCAAGCCTCAAATTGTTGAATAAATTGTTGTGGTTGTTCCCAAATATTAGATGTGCGGCTCAGATATTGTTCGGCTAAGGCTCGCATTTTTTCGGGGAGGTTTGGCTGGGCGACAATTGCTTGCAAGAGATTAGTTGCTGTGTTAATTTTTAAATTGGTTGCTTGTTGTGCTGTTTCTAGCTGAAGTTGAAGGGCGGATATTTCTGGCTGATTTAAGCTGAAGTTTAGTCGCTCTAATAGCTGTTGCTGTTTTTGTAGTTGTTGTTCGGTTTCTGTTTTGAGGGGAACCACACATTGCCGCGCATTTTCGAGGATAGTGTGCAGCAATTCTTTGGCGAGACGATCTAGGGTTGTCTGGATGTTATGTGGCTGTAAAGATGCGCTGTAAATTTTTTGAATATTGCCTAAGAAAGTGCTGGTTTTTTCTATGATAAATTGGCGCTGACTTCGGCTGAATTGGGAATAGTTACTAAAGTCTTTGGCTAGTTCTTGCCATTGGGTCCGATCGCCTACAAAGAGCACGATCGGCGTTTGACTCAAATTTAGGTGCAAAAACTCGCTAAACCGGAACTGTTGCCCTTGAATGTCCTTAAAACCTGCGCTGGCTTCATGGGATATCGCCTTTTGTAAGCGCTCTAAATCGGGCAAACTGACTTTCCATTTAGGCGGGACGATCGCCAATTTGAGCGATCGGGCAATTTTCAACAATCCCCCAGGCAATTCTACCATGTCATCGGTCAGCAGCGCCCCTGTTTCCCAGCAAGATTTGACAACTGCATCCAGTCGAGTATCCGCAGTCTGAATCCACTCTGCAACGGCGACAACAACGGTGGCAATTTCTGCTTTTCGCAGTTCCAAATTCTGGATTTTCTGCTGTAAATTTTGGCGATTTGTCTGATTTTGGCGATCGCCCAATTGTAGCTGACTCAAAGCATCAGAAATCTGTCGCGACACCCTCCGCGAATCCGCAACTGCTGACATAGCATTACACACATCATCACCACAATCAAAGGCTGTCTGAAATTCTGCTATTTGTGGTGCCACAGTTTCTCGCAACCAAACCGCAATCCCAAAAGCACCACAAGCGGGCCTAACAAAGCCGATTTGAGTAGCCTGATTAGCTGCTATCCGCACATTTCCCATAAAGTTTTCGACTAAAACATTACCTTCTGAATAAGGTTTAAGTCTGGGTAAAAATTCGGTTGTTTCGGGAGATTCCCAATCCACTTTTGGTGAATCTAGGAGTTGTTCTAAAGCCACAAATAAAGCTTCAATCTCTTGTTTTTCTGCTAAACTTTCCTGATATGCTGTTTCTTGGTGGTTGCAGTTAGCCTCAAGATTTGCCTTGGCACTGTGCAGGTGTTTTTGTTGACTATAAAAATCTAATTCCGCTGTAAAGTAAGCGAAAAATCTTTCATACTCTGTTAATAAAATTCGCAAATAAGTGACATTTTGCTGGCGATTTAATAGTTTTTGTTCGCAGTCAGTCGCCGTATTTTGTAGCCAAGTGCCGATCGCATTTTCTTCCAAAAACGGCTGTCCTTCTTCCTGCACCTTATGAGCTTTTCCCTTCCGCAACGCCCGAATCGCCGGATTGTGAACCAAGCGACTCAAAGCATTATCTACAGCTAAATTTGCCTGAGAAGCAATCAAGGTTTTGCCACCCTGACGGGCAATTTGATAGCAAATCTCGGCAATCACCGTAGTTTTTCCGGTTCCCGGCGGGCCTTGAATCAGAATTAAATCTCGTGCAGCCAGCACTGTTTCTACCGCAGAAATTTGGTCAGCATTAGCATTGGGATTTAATAAATTTTCCCGTTCTAGTTTAATATTTTTTTGTGGCAACCTTGCTTGGGAAGCGTCGAACAAAAAATCGCTCAAATAGGGATTTTGAGCCCGGCCATCTGCCAACATTTTCAAAGCTTGTTCTTTGCGTTTAATCTGAGTGATATCGCCAGCAGCCTCAAAATACAAAAATCCTTGTTTAGGTAATAAATATCGATCGCCAGCCATGCGCACAGCTAAATCTGGGTCTAATTTGATGCGTAATTTGCTATGCTCAAAGTCAATTTCGGCGATCGAGCCTAAAGTTTCTCCATCTCGGCTGCTTCTGCTTCCTGGCGCAGAATCAAACAGGGTAATTTCTTCATTGCGGGCATTTTTTAGCCTTTCTCGAAAGTCGCCCAATTCTAAACAATTTTCTTCATAGCCATCTAAAGTTGCGGAACTAGAATCAATTTCTAAAGTGATGATTTTGAGCGTCGAACCGTAATTATGACCTCGGAAAGGGACGCAAAATTGACGAGCTTCCGCAATCCGTTTTTCAACTTTTAGGAAACTGTGCCAAACTTTTAGTTGTTCCTCGGTTGGTATGTGTCTATCTTCCCAAAATGGCAGTTGTTGTACGCGGGCGATCGACTTGCGAGGCACCCCAGCTTTACTATTACCTAAAAGTCGCAATTTCTGGGGCAAAACATAACCGTCTTTCTTACCTCTTAGCTGATTTACTAAACCAGCATCCAATAACTTGAGGCCACCAATACCATCTTCACAGCGTACAGTTGCTAATAAGCGTAAAGTGCGGTCTGTTTTTTGCAGCAATTCTGGGAATTCAAAATCATCTCGATCCGTAGCAACGATCAATTCCCAAATTTCTTCTTCCGAAAATCTCTGATTTACCTGTTGGCGGCGCAGATAGAAAATATTGTGAGATTTACCGAAAATCTCTGACATCAGAATTTCCGCACGCTCTTTGCATTCCCAATCGCAATATTTTGCTAAAGCTGCTTCCCCTTCAACATCGCGAATAAATTTATTAATCGCCCGATTTCCAGTAAATTTGTATCCCCAATCTTCTGTGACTAAAGATGGCATCTTTATTTTCTATGATTGTTTGTCGCCTCGATAAATATAACGTTAGCACGATCGCAACTTGTGCCGCAGTCCATCAGGGGTTCTACTCCTTACCAGGCTCTGCTGATTGGTGACAAATTAAGTATAAAACCGTTGTATATCTCGTTCGCAGCCGAGTCTAGATCCCCCTAAATCCCCCGATCGAAGGGGGACTTTGATCGATTTCCGGTCCCCCCCTTGTTAAGGGGGGTTAGGGGGGATCTAGGCTTAATCATCAAATAAAAGATCCCTTAGTCCTCGATCGAGTACTTCAGCTATATAGCCAGGAAATTTATTCTCAGGCTTACTTAAAAGGGCGAACGATGGGACTTGAACCCACGAATGGTGGTACCACAAACCACTGCCTTAACCACTTGGCTACGCTCGCCGTGCTTTTTTCATTATAGTATCCTACCTTAGCACAGGTTTATGGGTAAAGCAACCATATTTTGAAAAAATTTTCCAAAATTTGCGATCGCCCCAGCACCCATCCCATAGAAATCGCCTCAAATCCAAACACAGAAAGACCTAACGGCGATCCCGACATTTTCCAGAAAGCCCTGGAACTATTTCGTCAAGAAGCTATTCGTTTGGATGAACTCGGCAATCATCCGCAAATTCCCAATTTGTTAGCCTGCTTTGAACAAGAAACCCAGATTTATTTAGTTCAAGAATTTATTGAAGGACTGACTCTCAAACAAGAATTAGACCAGAATATATATAGTGAAAATCAGATTTGGCAATTGTTGCAAGATTTATTGCCAGTGCTGCAATTTATCCACGAGCATCGCGTCATTCACCGCGACATCAAGCCCGAAAATATTATTCGCCGCCAGTCGGACAACAAACCGGTCTTGATTGATTTCGGGATTGCGAAACTACAGTCAAGGTCAGTTTGGATTCAGTGTCCAAAAGCAAGTTTACGAAAGTGTTAAGGGAGATTATGTCAGATTTTGCGATCGGGTAAACTGGCAAACCTACGACTCTGCTAGTGCTTTTAGCCAGCTTAAATTTAGCCAACAAGCACCCCAAGGACATCTACCATCTCGTAGTTGGGTAGGCGGTGTTCAATGGCTGCGACACCTGGATGCCATGTCAACAAGATTAACCCAGTGCAGTAATATTTCTGCTAGATAGTAAGCGGATATAGGTGTTCTGTTTGTTGAGTAGTTTCGGCTGGGAGATGTTATAGTTATAGTGATTGAAGATTCCGATCGACCATTAACATCACATCCATATTGAAATTGCGATCGACCTATTTATTAGTCTCTCACGGCAGTCGCGACCCCCGACCCCAAGTAGCTTTGGAAAACCTAGCTCAACTGCTGTCTCAAAAATTACCAACGTTGGGCAATTCTGGCGCTTCCGGTGTTCCCACAGTCGGAACCGCCACCTTAGAGTTGGGCCCTGCGCCACTACACGAGCAAATTTGCCATTTTGCCGAACATACTCTCTCCCTGGGATTGACAGAAGTCCAAATCTTACCGATATTTTTATTGCCCGGTGTTCATGTGGCTGAAGACATACCGGCAGAGGTAGAAATTGCCCAAAAAACTCTTTCTCCCAAACTGAAAATAGAATTGCTGCCCCATTTGGGAACCCAAGAAGCAGGTTTAGCTAAGTTGGTGAAAACTCAGATGCAAGAGGTGGCTTTTCTGCCCAATTTGCAGTTGCCCAAATGGATTTTACTATCTCATGGTAGTCGCCGTCTGGGAGGCAACTCGACAGTTGAGGAAATAGCTAGCAAAGTCGGCGCACACCCAGCTTATTGGTCGGTAAAGCCGAGTTTGGAAGAACGAATTGACAGTTTAGTTCGTGATGGACAGCAGCAAATAGGAATTGTGCCATACTTCTTATTTAATGGAGGAATTACAGATGCGATCGCCCAAAAAGTCGAACAGTTAAAGCAGCAATTTCCCACAGCGGAACTGCATCTGGCAAATCCTCTAGGCGTAAGTGTAGAATTAGCAGACTTAATTGGTGAGTTGATTCAAAAATGAACCGCAGAGGCACACAGGAAGCAATAGAAAAAGAAGAGGTAAAAATGTCTGTGGGTAAGGTGTATTTAGTAGGTGCAGGGCCTGGAGATCCGGGTTTGATGACGCTGAAAGGAAAAGCTTTGTTAGAGTGTGCTGATGTCGTGATTTACGACGCTTTAGTCAGCGCTCAAATTTTGGAGTCAATCAATCCGCAAGCAGAACGAATTGATGCGGGGAAACGTCGCGGCCGCCATTCGCTAATACAAGACGAAACTACTCAATTATTGATCGAAAAAGCTCAAGATAATGCGATCGTTGTCCGTCTCAAAGGCGGAGATCCGTTTATTTTCGGCCGTGGTGGCGAAGAAATGGAAGATTTGGTCAAAGCTGGAGTTTCTGTAGAAGTCGTTCCCGGTGTAACTTCTGGGATTGCAGCGGCTGCTTATGCGGGAATTCCGTTAACACATCGATCGTACAGTTCCTCTGTCACCTTTGTCACCGGTCACGAATCTGCGGGAAAATATCGACCAGAGGTGAATTGGCAGGCGATCGCCCGTGGCTCCGAAACCATAGTAATCTACATGGGGATTCACAATTTACCATATATCATCGACCAGTTGACAGCAGCCGAATTGAGTGCGGAAACGCCCATAGCTTTAGTGCGTTGGGGAACAAGGCCGGAACAGGAAGAATTGATCGGAACTTTAGCTACAATTGTCGAGCAAGTTGAAGTGACTGGATTTGCAGCACCTGCGATCGCTGTCATCGGAAATGTCGTCAATTTGCATGGTATATTATCGGGATGTCGGCCTGTTCATCAGAATGTAGTTGGGTAGGGCGGGTTTATTAAGATTATCAGTGGGTGGCAAAAATCCTTGGCGAACCCGCCCCTACAAATATTATTCAATATGTTACAATTCCTATTTTACCATCTCTTGTAGGGGCGGGTTCACCAATAATATATAACAAGAACCAACAATCTCAATAAACCCGCCCGCCCCCAACAGTAAATTCAAATGTACCTCTTTCAAGATACAAGGGGCGGGTTCACCCAGATATTTGACACCCATCAACAAATGATAAAAAGCCGCCCCCACCCAGTTACTTAGCAATTAATTAATGAGTGGAATTGTGAAGAATAACTGGGAGTTTACAGAGGTATGGATCGATTTCGGTGGTCGATTCTATCCATCAGCATCATTGGGATAACCAAATTGGTCGGGTAATTCAGCAGACGTAATTTCCAGAATCTCTAGCAACTTCTTGTATTGAACAGGCGTTAGTTTCGGTACAGACCGCCCCGCTTCCCAGTTACTGACTGTCGCTTCCGTAACGCCAAGTGCTTCTGCTAGCTGCTTTTGAGTCAAAAACCGCTGAACTCTCAGTCGCATTAGGGGCGATCGATCGGCTCTTTCTGAGATTTCCATAGACTATTTGTTAACTTATATTAAATTATTTAGGCTTTGCCTAAAATGATTGACATCTGCCCTAAATTAATTTAGCTTTAAACCATAGAGATTTAGACAGCACCAGCTAAGCCACTTGTGCTGTAGGGGAATTGCTGTCTTTTCTTCAATTTGTCATTGTACGCGGTTTTACCGTGACAAAGCATCAAACCTATCCAAAATTATTCGTCAAAGCTATGTTGCAAGATTCATCATCGAACCAAACATCGCCCAATTGCGATCGCGATTCCAGACGATCGCATCATCATTACACCGGAACAGGGAGAAATCATGAGTTTGTTGGTTAAATTAATCCGGTTGGATTGAAGTTAGGAGTTACGCAAGTCTCTAATCTGTAGGGTGCGTCGCTGTGAGATGTTCAATAGAACTTGCAGATTGTAGATGGCGACGCACCGATGCGATATTAGAAACCGAATAAGAAGGCGAAGCGCCTACATCAGCGGTTAAAAAATAAAAACATCAATCAACTGGAATATTACCTAACTCAGATACAAAGACTGCCAGCAAGTAAAATATGGCATAGTATAGATAGATATTCATTTCATAGCATCCCACCTATGACTGCCAAAATCACCCTAAACTTGTCCGATGAAGTCTATCATCAAGCAGAATTACTAGCGCAGCAATGCCACCGCAGCGTCAGTGAAATTTTAGTAGAAACTCTAGAAAATTTTCTATTACCAACCGCTAAACCAGTATCAGCATTGTCGGATTCGGAAGTAATCGCTTTAACTCAACTCCGGCTACAACCAGTCCAAGAACAACGATTGAGTGAATTACTAGAACACCAACAATGCGGTACGATTACTCAATTTGAACATGAAGAATTGCAGGCATTAATTCATATTTATGAAGATAGACTGCTGCGACAAGCTCAAGCCTTGAATGAATCTGTGCGACGCGGCTTGCTCGAACCATTACAAGGATAATTAGAATGGCTATTTCCGAAAAGCGATCGCCCCATAATAGTAGAGGCGAAGCATTTCCCACGACTGGCTTGACATCCGAGTTTGTTTCAGGTAAAATAGTTATCTACTTATCTGATTATTAATTGTTAAAATATACTTATAGCAGTCCTTGCAGGAGTCGTAAAGTTTTTTACCCCACCCCAACCCGGACCTTATGAAGGGGAGGGAGTAAGAAATTCACAAATAATTTAGGATTGCTATATCAGATGAAATAACAAAACTGAGTCAACGGCTAATTTATGGTAAGCATAATTTCGGAACATATTACAATTAATCCCGGTTTTTGCGGTGGGCAACCTTGCATTACTGGACATCGAATTAAGGTACAAGATGTGGTAATTTGGCATGAGGAAATGGGAATGTCACCAGAGGAGATTATTTACCATTATCCTTCAATTACTCTAGCTGATGTTTATGCAGCTTTGACTTATTATCACGATCATCGTGAAGAAATTAGGACACAAATTAGAGAAGATGAAACCTTTGTTCGCGGGTTGCAAGCCCAAAATCCTTCTATCCTTCAGCAAAAATTAAAAAGTCTAAATGTCAAGAACTCTTAACTTTCATTTGGATGAAAATGTAAGTAATGCTATTGCGATCGGTCTGCGAAGATATGAGATTAATGTGACGACTACAACAGAAGCAGGCTTATTGGGAAAGCCTGACGAACTTCATGTAGAATTTGCGATAGCTGAAGGGAGAATAATTTTTACTCAAGATGCAGATTTTTTAAGGATAAATCAAGCTGGATTACCTCATAATGGGATTATTTACTGCCATAAAAATAGTCGCTCGATAGGAGAAATTTTGAGAAGTTTAGTAATGATTTGGGAGTATCTTGAGTTGGACGATCTGACAGGGCGTGTGGAGTTTATTTAAGACTAACGATCGCACTTCCACAAAAGACCGATCGCCCTTCCACACAAAAAAGCGATCGCACATTTCTCTCAAATTCGATCGCCCGATCAACAAAAAACCCGATCGCCCCCATCCACAAAAAACCCCGATCGCCCCTCAATCCAAAAATGCGATCGCCCATCCACAAAAAACTCGGCGGTTGAAACCCAAAAACCCCGGCGGTTGAAACCGCGTCTACACAAACAAAACCCGCCTTCGCGGGTTGAAGATTTCACCCGATGATTTTCCATCTCCGAATACCTTCTTCGTCCGCGGAGGCGGACATCGTTTGTGTAGACGCGGTTTCCAACCGCCGAGGATTCCAACCGCCGAGGATTTCAAATTAGATCGCCCGAATCGACCCAAAAACCCGATCGCCCATCCACAAAAAATGCGATCGCCCATCAACCAAAAACCCGATCGCCCATCCACAAAAAACCCGATCGCCCTTAAACCAACTCTACATCACACACAGCGTTAATGTTGAATCTACCAGTTAATCCACCATCAAGACCAAAATTTGTGAAATTTGAAATAGAATTTAAGTCGCGACTGCCATTTCTAGCTGAAACTCTCACGGATTGACCTGATGTAAAACAGTCCCCAAAAGCGTTTGGCTTGTTTCGTATTCCAAAACTTATTGTGCCACTTGTGCCACTGGAAGAGGAAACGGGAATGATTTTGGTTTGTATTCCACTCCTTGTACTAAGTTCTACGAGAAAATTGTCTATGTCGTTTCTTGGATCGCAGTATGCTAGTGTGTATTGTGCCGTTTGTCCATAGGGGATACGATCGGGGATGAAATCTACTTTAATGTTTAAAGCTCCTCCTAAACAAGTTGGTGCTGGTGCAGGAGTAGCCGCAGGTTTATCGCAGAAGTCAAATGGAATACCCGTCTTATCAGCAAGAAACTTTCGGATCTGAGGCAAAAAATTGGTTTTAGAAGGTTCTGTCGGCTTCTCTTTTCCAAATGAATCAATGAGATCCTTACTAGACTTAGATAAATCTAAAGTACCTCCTACAGCTTTTTCTAAGTCTTCTGCAAGTCCTGATGATTTGATAACTTTCTCAACTCCTATTCCCTTCACTTCATCAATTACCGCATCACCAAGGTCTTTATCGCTACCTGTAAGAAGTTTGCAACTGTAGTCAACGACTTTCAACGCCGTTGATACTCCTTTCAATCCTAGACCAAGAACATCAAGTGCGGCGCTAGTTCCCCCACTAGGAACAGCAAACAATAAACCACCAAGCACTAAAGCATTAGCAGCAAAATCAACCACTTTAGCAATTTTTCCAGTTCCTTCACAGAACTTTTTAACTGACTCACAATCTTTCGTGAAATCTGGAGTGCCAACAGTTGGAGGAGTCGTTGGTTTTGGTGGCTCAGGAGTAGGAGATGTTGGAGTTGGCTCAATTGGCAGAGGAACAGTTACAGTGTCAATAATCTGACCATCTTTGAGCCGCGATATAACACCTTGATCCGGCTTTCCAGGTTCTTTACTCGGTTGATTCTCAATTCGCGCCGTTTCATTAGAGCCTTCAACAGTAATATCCGCCCTTGTACCATCTCGACTGAAGCGCGTTGTACTACCACGAACACCCGTTGTACGATTGGGTACGAATATAACTGATTCTACGAAACGTCCGTCAGCATCATCTTGAAAAACTACTGTATATTTGCTACCATCACTAGCTGGAAATTCCATCTGAAATCTGTTGTCAGATAGCTTTTTAACTTCCGGTAAATCAATTGTGACTTTATCTTCAGGACGATCTGGTTCCACATCATAAGGTCTAAAACGACCTTTTAAATCATCTGGTGTAACTCCCAAAACAGTACCTAACAAAGCCCCTGTTGCAGCCACCTTAATATCCACAGCCGAACCACCAGACGGCTGCACTTTCGACTCCAAAATAACATCAGACTCCTTAAGATTTGTGCTAAGTCCGATGAAATCGATCGTTCTTTGAAAGTCGGTAATTAAGTCAAAAGTAGGAGATCCTAAAGCCGCCTCAGAGCGCAGAAAAAATATATCTTGACCCGCACCACCAGTCAGGGTATCGTTGCCCAAATCGCCAATTAGGAAGTCATTGCCATCTTGCCCATTGATAATATCGTTACCGCGACCACCTCGCAAAAAGTCGTCTCCGCCTCCACCAAAAATTACGTCATTACCTGCGTTTCCGTTAACACCATCGGCACTTTCACCACCCTGCAAAGTGTCAGCACCCGGACCGCCAAGAAGACCATTTTGGCCCGCACCGCCACTCAGAAAATCGTTTCCCAAGCCGCCGTAGAGCAAATCAGCACCACCTCGGCCCTCAATTCGGTCATTTCCTTCGTCGCCATAGACGATATCCCCGGATTCTGAGCCTGTAATGGAATCGGCACCGCCTAAACCCCGCAAACCGCCGATGAGAGTATCGAGCAAGCCAAGGGGAATCGTAAATGTGTCGCTTCCCTCAGTTAAAATATAAGCACTACCATCCCTCGAAAGTGAGCCAATGCGTACTTGAGAACTCGATCGCCCAATATCCCCATCAGCACTACCGGAAATCAAGTCGCTTCCTGTGTTACCATTCAACAAGTCTGGCGCGATCGAACTTTCTAGCGTATCGTTGCTTCCCAAGCTAAAGATATTCTGGATATTCTGAGGATTTGATACTGTTTCGACCGTCGGGGCTTTTTTGAAGGGACAGCCGCAATCCGCTTGATCCTTGGCGCTGCTACCGTTCAGTATGTCATTCTTGTCCAGCAAAGCTAAATTGTCAGGCATATACTGTTACTCTGTGTTGGTGATTTAAGAAATCTACCTCACCTGTCTCATCTATGTCTTGACCAAAAAAGCCCTAAAAAGACTGAAAAAGCCCGAAGTTTCCTTAACTTTATATTTCTTAACTTAACCCATGCAGCCCAACGACGATCGCCCGTTGCAAGCCGTCCCTGACGAAAACGAACTGCTAAAATTAGTTGATGGCCTCATCTTCGAGAAAACTGGGAAACATCTTAACACGCTACAACGGCTACTGTTTCAGGGAATGTATGATGGCAAAACCTACGAAGCGATCGCCAGCGACACCCGCTACACTACAAAATATGTCCGAGAAGTCGGCTACAAGCTGCTCAAAACTCTCTCCGCAGAAATATCAGCAATACTTCAAACTTCGGCAGAGATTATATTCATCAATACGTCGAATACGTCCACACCCTCAACCTCAAACCCTGTCTTTCTCCGCCTAGCAACTCCGACAACGATCGCTCCACTGAATCGAAATTCAAAACTCAGATAGAACGGCTGGAAATTGATGTCGCTGATGTTGTTTGCAAATTGCACAGTCAAGGTATCGAACCATGCCAAATCGCTTTGGTGCTTGGTGTGCCGGATGTGGTAATTGAC